>NZ_JBSFVR010000124.1:0-19815 GCF_053592415.1 Streptomyces sp. NPDC002690
CGGATCCGCATGCACCACGGACGACCGCGGTACGTGCACCTTCGACGGTCTCGACAACGACCAGTACTACCTCCAGGAGACCGGTGTCCCCGAGGGGTACGTCCTTCCCAGGAACCCGGTGACCGGTCCGTACGTGATCGACGGCAACGACCAGGACATCACGGTCGATCTCACCAACGAGCACGGCGAGCCCGACAAGGGCTACGGCTACGGCGACAGCTACGGCGACGAGTACCAGTAAGGGGTCTTGGGGCCCGCCGGAACACAAGTTCCGGCGGGCCCCGTCCCCGTCCCGTGTACGGGCTGCCGTGTCCGCGGAGCACCACGCGTCCGGCGCGCACAGCAACCCCTGCCGCTCGCCCACATCACCGACCTACCTGCTTGCCTGCTTGCCTGCCTGCCTGCCTGCCTGCCTGCCGCGGACCGGACGGCCGGTGACCGGCGAAGCCGTGGCCGGAGCCGACCGGGCACCCGGGATACTGCTGATCATGCGCGTCGACTTCGATCCTCAGACCATGCGGTCGTCCTCCTTCTACCGGCTGATGACCGCCGTGGTCGTACCCCGGCCGATCGCCTGGGTCTCCACCGTCGCGGCGGACGGCACCGCCAACCTCGCACCACACTCCTTCTTCACCATCGCCTGTGTCACGCCCCCGGTCGTCCAGTTCACCTCGGTCGGCCGCAAGGACTCGCTGCTGAACATCGAGCAGACGGGCTCGTTCGTGGTGAACCTCGCACCCGAGCACCTCTTCGAGCAGATCAACGCCACCAGTACCGATTTCCCTCACGGCAAGAGCGAGTTCGAGGCGGTCGGCATCGCGACCGAGCCCAGCCTCCGAGTGACTCCGCCGCGGGTCGCGGCATCGCCGGTCGCGCTCGAATGCGAGCTGCACAGCACCGTGCGCCTGGGCGACTCCACCGTGGTCTTCGGCCGTGTCGTGCACGCGGCCGTCGACGAGGCGGTCCTGGTGGACGGCCACCCGGAGATCACCCGGATGCGTCCGCTCACGCGGCTCGGCAAGGACGAGTGGGGCACGCTCGGCGGCATCCGCGAGATCGCCCGGGTGCCCTGGGCGCAGTGGCAGAAGGACGAGAGGCCCGAAGGCCGGTGAACGGTCCGTGTGCTGCGGCCGCCGGAGGGTGCGGCCCTGCCCGTACGGACGAGCCGATGCGGCGCCGGGTGTCCGGCGCCGCCCAGGAGGCCCCGGACCGCGCCCCGGCACACCTCGGGGAATCCCCCTTCCACCGGAATACCGAGCGGGCGGAGAGGAAGAAGCAGGCCCGTACCGCCACCGAGGGGTCATGAGGGCATGAAAAAGCCCCAGGTCACGGCGAGTGAGTCCTGGGGCAATTCCGAGCCGCCTTCGGGATTCGAACCCGAGACCTACGCATTACGAGGCCCCACAGAATCATCCCGCCTGGTGCCGGGCCGTGCCACAGAATCCTGTTTCCCCAGGCCAGGAAGGTACGGCTCGACCGATACGTGCCACCCAATCCACCCCGTGCCACCCCGTCCGCTCACGCAGCGCTCACGCAAGCCCGGGCCTCCCGCGGACGGCGACAACGGGCTCATGCGCGGTGGCGCCCAGCGTGGGGTCAGATCTTGCCGAGGTCGACTTCCAGCGGGAAGGGAGCCGAAACCTTGACGAGACCGGTGAACACGTCCCCGTCTCGGTAGGTCCTGGTCGCGGGGTCTAGAATATATGTGTACATCAGGGGCACACCTATCGCGGCATGCTCGATCCGCCAGTAGAAGGCAATGCCGGATTTGGCGTACTGGTCCACCTTCACGATCCGGTCGGTGGTCTCCGACCCCGGTGAGACGACCTCCACCACCAACAGCACGTGCTCCGGACGAGTGGGCGTGATGTCGATGGTGTCCGCGCGATACACAACGACATCCGGACGGCGATTGGTGAGTGGGACGTCCTGAAGTCGGACATCGAAGTCCGTATCGGCGTTCCAGTCCGGCCCCGCAGCAGCCTCCAACGCATTCGCCAGAATCCGAGCCAGCCGGTTGTGACGCTTGGACGCACTGGGACTCACAACGACCATCCCGTCCACGATCTCGATTCCCGCACACTGCTCGTCGGACCAGGAGTCGTACTGCTCCGCCGTGATCTGCTCGTGCATCCACGCAGGGGCCACCATCTCGGCAGTCATGACGCACCTCCCGGACACCATGCGGGCGGGCCCGATCCCGCTGAGCTCAGCCTACTGTCTCAGGTCGTCCGGCACGCTGGACGACAGAACGGTCAGCGTGCGCGCTTCAGGCCGACCCGGCGACTGACGGCGGAGGACGGCCGTCGCGCTGTGTGGTGGAGGCCTCGACCTCGTCCAGATCTCCGACCCGCATGACGCCACCCCCGAAATCCGGCGGAAGCTGATCGCCTGCTGGATAGCTGTCACCAACGTGGGCAGCGAACCGAATTCCCCTTCCACCAGTCGGTGATCACGACGTCGCTCCTGTCCTGGACCGGGCCGTCGGCCAATCGACCCACAACAGAGCCGACTCCTCGTTGCTAAGGCTGCTGTTCTTGTCGTTCATCCGCGCGCCAGGCATTGCCCCCTCCCTGTGGTGCGCAGGAGGCGCGGGGCGTGGCCCGAGCCCGGCACACTGAGGCAGCGAGACCCCCAGCAGGAGAGCGGGTAGCGGGATGCACACCCAGTACGTACCACCACGGCCGAGCGAGACTCGCCAGGGGATCGAGTGGCTGAAGAACTTCGCCCCTGGTGACGGTGAAGCAGCTCAACTGCTTTTGAACAGCCTATGTTTCGTCTCCGAAACCATGTTCCGACAGGAACTGTTCACACGCCTGGCCGCTGTCCTGGCCGACGGACACATCGAGACACCGGCGTCCCTGTACAGCGTCCAGTCTTACGACCCGCCCGGCACGATGTTCCACGACCACGTGACGCCGGTGGTCTCCAGCGCGAGCAGCACGGGCAGTGAACTGGTCGTCCAGAACATCATCGGCGCCGTACGACGCAGCTTGGTCCCCGGCGTGAGCATCCGTGACGCCGCCGAACTCGGCATCCTCAGAGAGCGGCAGGTACGCAGCCTGGTGTTCGTTTCGGACCAGGCCGGCTCGGGACGCGAGTGCGAGGAGTACGCCCGCACCTGGCTGCGCAACAAGACCATCCGCAGTTGGAAGTCCCTGAAGCTGGTCAAGCTGTACCTGGTCCTGTTCACCGCCTCCTCCTCCGGGCTGCACCGCCTGCGCAGGAGCGGCCTCTACGACGGGATCTGGGTGGTGCGGCACGGCATGGACTTCGCCTCCGCCCAGTGGAACGATGCCGAGCGCGGCCGCATCCGGACCCTGTGCGAGAAGTACGCACGCCGCGAGGGGGAGGGTCTGGGCTGGGAAGGTAGTCAAGGGCTGGCCGTGTTCGAGCACACCGTGCCCAACAACTTGCCGTCCGTTCTCCGGCAACGAAGAGGACCGTCGCGGCGCCCCGGTGGCTGGGCACCGTTCTTCCAACACCGCACCGCACCACCGGATCTTATGCAGGAACTCGTCGGATATGCGCCGACGCACGACCGGGCACGGGGACTGCGCGCACTGGGTCAGCAGCGCCTTGCACATGCGGGCGAAATCCGCACCCGCTACCGCAGCGGGGTCCGCAACCTGGCCGAGATTCTGGGGCACCTCGCCGCTGGATGCCGTCATGCCGAGCAACTGGCCCGCGCCGTGTCGGTGTCCGTGCCCACCGCCGAAGAGGTCATCGTGCAGATACGTGCCTGGGGACTGATCGACGCTCAGAGTCGCCTGACGGATGCCGGATGGGCAGAACTGCGGGCAGCCAAGGCCAAGCCCCGCCGCGTACTTCAGCAATTGCAGGGCAGCCAGGAGCCCTACTATCCTCAACGTCTGCGGGAGAGCCGGTGGCCCTAGCGTAATCGGCGAGGTAATCGCCGAGGCAACGGCCTTCATTTGAGGGCCAGGCTGTGGCCGGTGGCCACATGCTGTGGACAAGCTGTCGTACGCCTGAGCCTTGAGATGCGCTGGTGCCCCTACGTGCGCCTGGTGCGCGCAGCTCAAGGCCCTAGCGGGATGACACCGAAGGTAGGACGTCATCGACTCTCCCGCACGCTACCGAAGACAGGGGCTCCAACGCGGCGTCGCGTCGGAAGTCATCGACGAGGCCCTGTCCCAGATACGGCGCCTTGACGCCAGGGGCCTGACGCCGGTCCTGACACTGGCCCACCTCGCGCATCTGACCGGCGCGCCCTATCTGTACCTGCGAGAAATCATCCAGCGCCGATGCGACCCCTACACGGAGTTCTCTCGCCCCAAGCGTGAGACCGGCAAGACACGCACCATCGCTGCACCGGACCCGGTTCTGATGGACGTGCAACGCTGGCTCCTGCACCAGATTTTCGGGCGGCTCACGCCCCATCAGGCCAGCTACGCCTATCAGCAAGGCCGCTCGGCCGTGCAGTGCGCCCAACGCCACCTCGGCGCCGCATGGCTGCTGAAGTTCGACCTGCACAACTTCTTCCCCTCCATCAATGAGCGAGCCGTCCAGGCGGTGGTGCATGCCGCCGGCTACAACAAGCTCATCTCTTTCGAGATCGCTCGCCTGTGCACCCGGGTCCCCTGGGTCGTGGAGTGGCCCTACTCCGGCAGCTCCTACCAGAGCATCGACACCTACAGGACGCCGAGAGTGGGCCACCTGCCTCAAGGCGCCCCCACCAGCGGGGCCTTGGCCAATGTTGTGGCCCGCCCGCTGGACGAGACGCTTTCCGCACTAGCCGAACGCTATGACCTGACGTACACCCGCTACGCAGATGACATGACCTTCTCGACGTTCCGGCGTTTCGAGCGTCCGGCGCTGACCCGCTGCGTCGCCGAGATCACCCAAGCTGTGGCCGCCGCGCCCTTCACATTGCATCGCAAGAAGACCCGCGTTGTCCCGCCCGGGGCACGGAAGATCGTTCTCGGCCTCCTGGTGGACGGCGACGAGGTGCGTCTGCCGCGGCAAACAAGAAAGAGGCTGGAGGACCACATCCGCGGGGCGGAGAAGTTCGGATTCACTGCCCATGTCGAACACATCGGATTCAGCTCATTACAGGGGTTCATTCACCACGTCGACGGGTTGCTGGCCTACGCTCAGGGAGTGGACACTGCCTGGGCCCGTCCACTGACACGCCAGTGGGAAGACCTGCTGGCCGCCGAAGGCTTCTCCGTTCTGGAACGCCGCCGGTGGTGACATGGCTCCTTAACCCGCCTCCGGCAACACCAGACCAACTGCTGCCAGCGTCGATCGACGTCCCTGTGGTCGCATCGGCGTCGGACTCTTGCCGGATGCCCGCCACAGGGCTGCCTGCGGACAGCAACTGCGCACGTTGCTCCGTGGCCATCCCTCTGGACGCTCGCATCGCACGTGGCCACCCCTTGGCTACCCCTCGCTCACGAAGCACGCCAGCGACCGTCAGGGAACGCCTGCCCTCTGGTCCGAAAAAGGTAAAAGCCCCAGGTCACGGCGAGTGAGTCCTGGGGCTTCTACAGAGCCGCCTTCGGGATTCGAACCCGAGACCTACGCATTACGAGTGCGTTGCTCTGGCCAACTGAGCTAAGGCGGCACGCCCTGTCACACCATGGTGCGATCAGCAGCGGGGCCAAGTCTACACAGTTTCCGATGGTGCTCCGTACCACCCGCCCCACGGGGCCTCCCCGCAGGTCAGGGCGGCGGAGCGGCCAGGCTGCGGGGGCCGGGTGCGGGCCTCGGGCCTCAGGTGCACTTGGTGCCCTTCTTCGGAACGGTGCCCTCCAGCAGATATCGGTTGATCGCGGTGTCGATGCAGTCGCTGCCCCGGCCGTACGCGGTGTGGCCGTCGCCGTCGTAGGTGAGCAGAGTGCCGGAGGTGAGCTGGTCGGCGAGGGAGACGGCCCACTTGTACGGGGTGGCCGGGTCGCGGGTGGTACCGACGACGAGGATCGGGTCGGCGCCCTTCGCGTGTGTCGCGTGCGGGGTGCCGGTGGGGTCGACCGGCCAGTACGCGCAGTTCAGGGCGGCCCACGCGAAGTTCTTCCCGAAGACCGGGGAGGCCTTCTCGAAGCTCGGGACGGCCTTCTCCACGGCGGAGCTGTCGGCGAAGGCGGCGGGCAGGTCGAGGCAGTTCACCGCGTAGTTGGCGTACATGAGGTTGGCGTACGAGCCGTCGGGCGAACGCTCGTAGTAGCTGTCGGAGAGGGCGAGCAGCCCGGATCCGTCACCGTGCTGGGCCCCGGCGATGGCCTCGCGGAGCTGGGGCCAGGCGGACTCGTCGTACATGGCGGCGATCACGCCCGTCGTCCCGAGGGACTCGCCCAGCTTCCGGTCCTCGCCGGTCGGGACCGGATGGGCGTCCAGGTCCTCGAAAAGCTTCTTCAGCTCCGCCGCCGCGTCGGCGGTGCTCGTGGTGCCCAGCGGGCAGTCCTTCTGCTTCACGCAGTCCGCCGCGAAGGACTCGAAGGCGCCCTCGAAGCCGGCCGTCTGGTCGCGGTTGACGTCGACGGCGGGCAGCGACGGGTCCAGCGCCCCGTCCAGGACCAGGCGGCCCACCCGGTCCGGGAACAGGTCGGCGTAGATCGCGCCCAGGTACGTCCCGTACGAGGCGCCTACGTAGTGCAGCTTCTCGTCGCCGAGGATCTCGCGCAGGATGTCCATGTCGCGGGCCGAGTCGACGGTGGAGACGTACGGGAGGATCTCGCCGGAGCGCTTCTCGCAGCCGTCGGCGAACTTCTTGAAGGCCGCGCTCAGCTTCTCGGTCTCCGCCTGGTCGTCCGGCGTCAGGTCGACCTGGGTGAACGCGTCCATCTCCTTGCCGGTCAGGCATTCGACGGGCTCGCTGCGGGCCACTCCGCGCGGGTCCACGGCCACCATGTCGTACCGGGCCCGGACCTGCGCGGGGTAGCCGAGGGCCGCGTACCCCTGGAGGTACTCGACGGCCGAGCCGCCCGGGCCGCCCGGGTTCACCAGGAGGGAGCCGATCCGCTCGCCCGGCCCGGTCGCCTTCTTCCGGGAGACGGCCAGATCGACGTCCCCGTCACCGGGCTTCTGGTAGTTCTTCGGCGCCTTCATCGTCGCGCACTGGAAGCCTTCGACGCCGCACTCGCCCCACTTCAACTTCTGCGCGTAGTAGGGGGCGAGATCCTTGGCGGCCACGGTCGCCGAGGAGCCGACGGCGGACGCGCTGGGCGTCGAACCGCCGCTCGTGCAGCCGGAGACGAGCAGGCCGGCAGTGCCGAGCCCGATGGCGAGGGTCTGGAGCAGGCGCCTGGAGTCCATGCCCGGAGCGTAGTCGCCCCGTGACGAGTCGTCCGATTTCCTCCTCATTCGGGTGAACGGGAAGTGCGGCATCCGACGTGGCGTGCGCGCGCCCCGCGCGCGCTCAGCCCGCGCGCAGCGCCATCGTCATCGCCTCCACCGCCAGCAGCGGCGCGACGTTCCGGTCGAGGGCGCGGCGGCAGGCGATCACCGCCTCGATACGGCGGAGGGTCTGCGCCGGCCCCGAGGACTCGGCGATCCGGTCGAGCGCGTCCCGTACGTCGGTGTTGGCGAGGGCGATCCGCGAGCCCATCTGGAGGGCCAGCACATCGCGGTAGAACCCGGTGAGGTCGGTGAGGGCGAGATCGAGGCTGTCGCGCTGGGTACGCGTCTTGCGCCGCTTCTGCTTGTCCTCCAGCTCCTTCATCACGCCCGCCGTGCCCCGCGGCATCCGGCCGCCCGCCGCCGCGCCGAGCGCCGCCTTCATCTCCTCGGTCTCCTTGACGTCGACCTCCTCGGCCACCTGCTTGGCGTCCTCGGCGGCCGTGTCGATGAGCTCCTGCGCCGCCTTGAGGCAGCCGCCCACGTCCGCGACGCGCAGCGGGACCTTGAGCACGGCGGCCCGGCGGGCCCGCGCCCGGTCGTCCGTCGCCAGCCGGCGGGCACGCCCGATGTGGCCCTGGGTGGCGCGGGCCGCGGAGTGGGCGCGCTCGGGGTCGATGCCGTCACGGCGGATGAGTACGTCCGCCACCGCCTCCACCGGGGGCGTGCTCAGCGTGAGGTGGCGGCAGCGGGAACGGATGGTGGGCAGCACGTCCTCCAGCGACGGTGCGCAGAGCAGCCACACCGTACGCGGGGCGGGCTCCTCCACGGCCTTGAGCAGGACGTTCCCCGCACCCTCGGTCAGGCGGTCGGCGTCCTCCAGGACGATGACCTGCCAGCGGCCCACGGCAGGCGAGAGCTGGGCGCGGCGCACCAGTTCACGGGTCTCCTTCACACCGATGGAGAGGAGGTCCGTGCGGATCACCTCGACGTCGGCGTGGGTACCGATGAGGCTGGTGTGGCAGCCGTCGCAGAACCCGCAGCCGGGGGCGCCGCCCATCGCCCGGTCGGGGCTGGTGCACTGGAGGGCGGCGGCGAAGGCCCGGGCGGCGGTGGACCTGCCGGAACCGGGCGGTCCGGTGAACAGCCAGGCGTGCGTCATCTTCGAGCCCTGGGGCACGGGCTCACGCCGGGCCGTCGCGGTGACCAGGACGTCGGCGTCACGGGCGGCAGCCGAGAGCTGCTCCTGCACCCGGTCCTGACCGACCAGGTCGTCCCATACGGACATGGTCACCGCCCTTCCGGTGGTGTCGTGCGGTCCTGCGGTGACAAGAACCGGAGGCGTACTGCGCGCCCGCGGTCCTGCGGTGCGGGAAGCAGGAGGCATGACTGCGCGCTTCCATTGTGGGGGACCCCGCCGACAATCCCGACGCCGTACGGATTTCGGGGGCCCTCTCCCGGTCCCCCGACGACGCGGACGCCCCCCGGTCCGGTGATCCGGTCCGGGGGGCGTCCACCGCGCCGTACTCGTACGGCGGGGCGACCGTCAGCGGCGCGGACGCCGGCGGCCCTTGCCGAAGCCGTCCGGTTCGTCGTCCTCATGTCCGCCGAGGAGCTCGTCGGCGAGCGTCGGCAGATCGTCCAGCGGGGTCTCCTCGGCCCAGTCCGGACGCGGCCGGCGCGGGCGGGCCGCCTGCTCGTACGCGGCCCGGTCGGCGGCCGGATCACCGCTGATCTGCGGCAGCTCGCGGGTCCGCTCGGTCTCGCTCTCCGCGGCTGAGGACGCCGGGCCCTCGTCCCGGAAGATGCCCCGGGGAACACGGTCGGCCGGAGCGTCGGGGCGGTACGCCGGAAGGACGGTGGTCTCGTCCGCCGCGTCCGCCTCCTCGCGGTACGCGGGCAGGACGGTGGTCTCGTCGTTCTCCGGCGATCCGGCGGACCCCGTCCGCCCCTCGGCGCCGCGTGATCCGTCCGAACCGACAGCACCGTCCGGGGACGAGTCCGGCCCGCCCCGCGTCGGCCGCACCTTCGGGACCTGCTGGGTGACCTCGTTCGGGTTCACCAGCGGCGTGGGCACCGTCAGCTCGTCACCGGAACCACCGGAAGTACCGGAAGTGTCCGAAGCACCCGAAGTGCTGGAAGCACCGCCCGCACCCACCGACCCCGACTTCGTCCACGGGTCCCGGGCCACACGCTCCGCCTCGGCACGCTCCGCCTCAGCCTTGCGCTCCGCCTCAGCCTTGCGCTCCGCCTTGCGCTCCGCCTCCGCCTTGCGCGCGGCTTCCGCACGCTCGGCGGCCACCCTCTCCGCCTCCGCACGGGCCGCGGCATCGGCCTTCGCCCGGGCGGCGGCTTCGGCCGCCGCACGCTCGGCGGCCTCCTCCTCGGCCCGGCGGCGGGCGGCCTCGGCGCGCACCAGGGCCTCCTCTGCCTTGCGCTGCTTCTCCAGCCGGAGTTCCTCGGCCTCCTTGCGGAGCCGGGCCTCCTCGGCGGCCTGGAGGCGCAGCCGCTCCTGCTCGGCCTCGCGCGCCTTCTCCTCGGCCTCGCGCCTGCGGCGGTCCTCCTCCTCGCGGAGGCGGAGCTCCTCGGCGCGCTGCCGGGCCTCCTCGGCCTGCCGCTCGGCCTCGGCCTGCCGGGCCTCCTCCAGCTCGCGCTGCTTGCGCTCCTCCTCCTCGGCGCGGAGCTTGGCGAGCTGCGCCTGGCGCTCGCGCTCCAGCCGCTCCTCCTCCGCCTTGCGGGCGGCCTCTTCCTCCGCCTTGCGCCGGGCCTCCTCCTCGGCCGCCTTGCGCGCCTCTTCCTGGGCCTTGATCTCGGCCTCGGAGAGCGGCAGGACCCGGTCGAGCCGGTGGCGTACGACGGTGGTGATGGCCGCCGGCTCCTGGCCCGCGTCCACGACGAGGTACCGGACCGGGTCGGCCGCCGCGAGGGTCAGGAAGCCGGAGCGCACCCGGGCGTGGAACTCCGGCGGCTCGGACTCCAGCCGGTCGGGCGCCTCGGTGAACCGTTCCCGCGCGGTGGCGGGGTCGACGTCCAGCAGCACCGTCAGATGCGGGACGAGTCCGGTGGTCGCCCAGCGCGAGATGCGGGCGATCTCGACGGGCGAGAGGTCCCGGCCGGCGCCCTGGTAGGCGACGGACGAGTCGATGTAGCGGTCGGAGATGACGACCGCGCCGCGTTCCAGGGCCGGGCGGACGACGGAGTCGACGTGCTCGGCGCGGTCGGCGGCGTACAGCAAGGCTTCGGCGCGGTTCGAGAGTCCGGCCGACGACACGTCGAGGAGGATCGAACGGAGCCGCTTGCCGACCGGCGTGGCCCCCGGTTCGCGGGTCACGACGACCTCGTGGCCCTTGGCCCGGATCCACGAGGCGAGTGCCTCGACCTGGGTGGACTTCCCGGCGCCGTCGCCGCCCTCCAGGGCGATGAAGAAACCGGTGGCGGCGGGCGCGACGGCCGGGTCGCCGCCGCGCAGCGCCTCGCGCAGGTCGCGCCGGAGCGGGACCCCTGCGCGGTCGTCCGTCTTGGCGAGGACGAGCGCGGCGACGGGCAGCAGCAGGGCGCCGATGAGCATCAGGGCGAAGGCGGCGCCGCCGTGGGCGAAGACGAAGTCCCCGGCGACGAGGCGGTGCCGGCCGAACGCGGCGGCCAGCAGCGGTCCGGCGACGGCGCCGATCGCGACGGCCACCCGGACGACCGCCTGGAGGTGCTCGGTGGTCTTCGCCCGCCGAGGCTCCTCGGTCTCCTGGTCGATCAGGGCGTGGCCGGTCTGCGCGGCGACCCCCGCGGTCCAGCCGGCGAACAGAGCGATCATCAGCCCGGTCGCCGTGTCCGGCACCAGGCCGAGCACCAGCAGCGCCACACCGGTGAGGGCGAGCGCGAGGGCGAACAGCCGCCGCCGCGACAGTGCGGGCAGCACCTTCGCGGCGGTACGGATACCGAGGGCGGTGCCACCGGTCAGTCCGAGGATCAGCAGCGCGTACGTGGCGGGCCCGCCGCCCAGGTCCGCCGCCTGGAGCACGGCGGCACCCGCGGCCGCCGCGACCGCTCCGGCGACGGCCGCGCCGGCGGCGACGATCAGCGGGAGGGCGCCGGTACGGCCCTTGCCGTCACCGGTCCCCTCCGCCCCGGCGGCCCGTCGGCGCAGGCCCTCCAGCGGCGAACGCGGCCGAGGCGTGGGGAAGCCCGGCAGTTCGAGGAAGTACAGGGTCGAGATGGAGGCCGAGAACAGTCCGGCCGCGACGTACGAGCCGAGAGCCGCCTGGTGCAGCGAGAACCAGTCCAGGCCCGTTCCCAGGAGGTTGCCGACCAGGGTCGCCACCAGCAGGACCACCGCGGCGGCGGGCACCGCGAGGAAGTCCGTACGCAGGGAGAGCCGGCGCAACGCGTCGAGGTGGTCGGGGAGCGGACGTACCGCCGCGCCCTCGATCGGCGGGGCCGGCAGCAGCGCGGGAGCCGCGCTCTCCTTGGCCACCGCCCACAGGCGTTCCCCGGCCCCGGTCACGAAGACGGTGATCAGGATCATCAGGAGCGCGTTGTCCGGCGTCCAGTCGATCCAGAGCGGCGCGACGACCAGCAGCGCGAGCCGCAGCCCGTCGACGCCGATCATCAGCCATCGCCGGTCCAGTACCCCGCCCGGTGCCGTGAGCGACGTCAACGGCCCCAGGAGTACGGCTCCGAAGAGCAAGGTGGAAAAGATCCGGACACCGAAGACGGCGGCGACGGCGAAGGCCGCCCCGCGGTATCCGGTGCCGAATGAGCCCTCCAGGACCGCTGCTTGCAGCGACAACAGCACCAGCACGAGGACGGCGAGTGCGTCGCCGATCCCGCCGACGAGCTGGGCGCTCCACAACCGCCTCAGCGGCTGGATGCGCAGCAGAGCCCGTAGGGCGCGCTCGCGTGAGTCTGCGGCAAGTGTGTCGGAGGTGGGGCTCACGACCGTTGGCTGCTCGGCTCGCGTCATCCGTCCAGCCTATCGGCAGCCGTACGGTCGCCGTTGCCCCGGCCGAACATACGACCGTGTGGCATCCCTGAAACTTCCGGGACGGAACCGGCCCGATGAGCGCCCCCGCCTCCTTCCCGGGCCGTCCGGAAACCACCCCTGAGAGGGAGGTGCCCCGGACACACGTCCGCCGCCCCCGGTCGGAAATCGGGGGCGGCGGACGGCGTGTCGCGGGTCGCGGTGCGGACCGCGTCCCGAAGGAGCCTGCTCAGTCCTCCGTGGACGTCGCGGAGGGGGCGGCGGCGCTCGTCGCCTTCTTCGCCGTCGTGGTCTTCTTCGCGGCGGCGGTGGTCTTCTTCGCCGTCGTGGTCTTCTTCGCCGCGGTGGTCTTCTTGGCCGCGGCCGTCGTCTTCTTGGCCGGGGCCTTCTTCGCCGTGGTGGCCTTCTTGGCAGGTGCCTTCTTCGCGGCCGTCTTCTTCTTGACGGGTCCCTTGGCACGCTTCTCGGCGAGCAGCTCGTACCCGCGCTCGGGGGTGAGCTCCTCCACGCTGTCGCCCGTACGCAGGGTCGCGTTCGTCTCGCCGTCCGTGACGTACGCGCCGAAGCGGCCGTCCTTCACGACCACCGGGGCCCCGCTGACCGGGTCGGTGCCCAGTTCCTTCAGCGGCGGCTTGGCGGCGGCCCGGCCGCGCTGCTTGGGCTGCGCGTAGATGGCGAGGGCCTCGTCGAGGGTGATGTCGAAGAGCTGGTCCTCGGAGGTGAGCGACCGCGAGTCCGTCCCCTTCTTCAGGTACGGGCCGTAGCGGCCGTTCTGCGCGGTGATCTCGACGCCCTCGGCGTCCTGGCCGACGACGCGCGGCAGCGACATCAGCTTGAGCGCGTCGGCCAGCGTCACCGTGTCGAGCGACATCGACTTGAACAGGGAGGCGGTCCGCGGCTTCACGGCGTTCTTGCCGGTGGTCGGCGTGCCCTCGGGCAGCACCTCGGTGACGTACGGGCCGTACCGGCCGTCCTTGGCGATGATCTGGTTGCCGGACACGGGGTCGGTGCCCAGCTCGAAGTCGCCGCTCGGCTTGGCGAGCAGCTCCTCCGCCAGCTCGACGGTGAGCTCGTCCGGGGCCATGTCGTCGGGGACGTCGGCGCGCTGGTGTCCCTCGGAGTCCTTCTCGCCGCGCTCGATGTACGGGCCGTACCGGCCGACGCGGAGCTTGATGTCGTTGCCGACGGGGAACGAGGAGATCTCGCGGGCGTCGATGGCGCCGAGGTCGGTGACGAGTTCCTTCAGGCCGCCGAGGTGGTCGCCGTCGCCGTTGCCGACGTCGGAGGCCGCGCCGGCACCGGCCGTGTCCTCGCCGGCGCCGAAGTAGAAACGCTTCAGCCACGGCACGGACTGGGCCTCGCCCCGCGCGATGCGGTCGAGGTCGTCCTCCATCCGCGCGGTGAAGTCGTAGTCGACGAGCCGGCCGAAGTGCTTCTCCAGCAGGTTGACGACGGCGAAGGAGAGGAAGGACGGGACGAGCGCCGTGCCCTTCTTGAAGACGTAACCGCGGTCGAGAATCGTCCCGATGATCGAGGCGTACGTCGACGGGCGGCCGATCTCGCGCTCTTCGAGCTCCTTGACCAGCGAAGCCTCGGTGTAGCGGGCCGGCGGCTTGGTGGAGTGTCCGTCGGAGGTGATCTCCTCGGCGGAGAGCGCGTCGCCCTCGGCGACCTGCGGCAGCCTGCGCTCGCGGTCGTCCAGCTCGGCGTTCGGGTCGTCGGCGCCCTCGACGTACGCCTTCATGAAGCCGTGGAAGGTGATCGTCTTGCCGGAGGCGGAGAACTCGGCGTCCCGGCCGTCGCTCGCCCGGCCGCCGATCTTGACGGTGACGGAGTTGCCGACCGCGTCCTTCATCTGGGACGCGACGGTCCGCTTCCAGATCAGCTCGTACAGACGGAACTGGTCGCCGGTCAGGCCGGTCTCGGCCGGGGTGCGGAAGCGGTCGCCGGACGGGCGGATCGCCTCGTGCGCCTCCTGGGCGTTCTTGACCTTCACGGCGTAGGTGCGCGGCTTCTCCGGCAGGTAGTTCGCACCGTACAGCTCGGTGACCTGCGCGCGGGCGGCAGTGATCGCCGTGTCCGAGAGGGTCGTGGAGTCCGTACGCATGTAGGTGATGAAGCCGTTCTCGTACAGCTTCTGCGCGACCTGCATGGTGGCCTTCGCCCCGAAGCCGAGCTTGCGGCTCGCCTCCTGCTGGAGCGTGGTCGTACGGAACGGGGCGTACGGCGAGCGGCGGTACGGCTTCGACTCGACCGAGCGGACCGCGAAGGCGGAGTCGGCGAGGGCGGCGGCCAGAGCCCGGGCGTTCGTCTCGTCCAGGTGCATGACCTGGCCGGAGGCGGCCTTCAGCAGCCCGTCCGCGCCGAAGTCGCGGCCTTGGGCGACACGGCGCCCGTCGACCGCGCTGAGACGGGCGATCAGGGTGGACGGGTCCGAGGCGTCACCGGTGCGCCCGGTGGCGAAGGTGCCCGTCAGATCCCAGTACGAGGCGGAGCGGAAGGCGATGCGCTCGCGCTCCCGCTCGACGACGAGCCGGGTGGCGACGGACTGGACACGGCCCGCCGACAGCCGGGGCATGACCTTCTTCCACAGGACCGGCGAGACCTCGTAGCCGTAGAGACGGTCGAGGATGCGGCGGGTCTCCTGGGCGTCGACCATGCGCTGGTTGAGCTCGCGCGGGTTGGCGACGGCGGCCCGGATCGCGTCCTTGGTGATCTCGTGGAAGACCATCCGGTGGACCGGGACCTTGGGCTTGAGGACTTCCTGCAGGTGCCACGCGATGGCTTCGCCCTCGCGGTCCTCATCGGTGGCGAGGAAGAGTTCGTCGGACTCGGCCAGCAGCTGCTTGAGCTTCCTGACCTGGGCCTTCTTGTCCGCGTTGACGACGTAGACGGGCTGGAAGTCATGCTCGACGTCGACTCCGAGCCGCCGGACCTCGCCGGTGTACTCGTCGGGGACCTCGGCCGCGCCGTTCGGGAGGTCGCGGATGTGCCCGACGCTCGCCTCGACGACGTATCCGGGGCCGAGATAGCCCTTGATCGTCTTCGCCTTGGCAGGCGACTCGACGATGACGAGTCGGCGGCCGCCCTCTGCGGTCTCGCTGGTCGGGGACAACTTCGCTCTTCTCTCCGGTCGGCACTCGATGCGCATCCACACGGCGGCTGGGAGCCACTGGAGGTGCTGTCGCTGCGGAGTGTGACGGTACAACCCGCCCCCGTGTCAAACGGCAAAAGCCCGCAACGGCCACTCGAACGGTAACCCGACTTCCGGCATTCCTGCCGCCCGGACTGTCCCTTCCACACCGGGTACGGCCACTGCCTGCGGGTTTCGAGACGGCCGGGAAGGGGTGCGGAGGCGGCGCGGAGAGGGTGCGGGGCACGTGTGAAGAGGGGTGCTCCGGCACCCGGCACGGGCGGTCCGCCAGACCGCCGGACCGTACACCGACACGCCGGATTCGATCAGATGCCGGTGAGGACCCACACGCCGAGGACGAGGAAAAGTACGCCGAAGACCGTCGAAAGCACGGCGGCGGATACGGGGCTCACTCCCAGGGCCACCGGCGCGCGCCGGGCCGTGCGCGCCCCCGTCCAGATGAGGAGCGCGGCGCCGAACAGCGCGAAGACCGATCCCCCGATGACCGCCGGTCCGCTCTCCATGTCTCCGCACCCCTGTCCTGGCCCGCGCGCCGGGCCCGGCGGCCCCGGTCGGCCGGGCCCGAGCGGGGCCGGCTCGCCCACGGGACGCGCAGGGGGAGGCTGTCACCCCCGGACGTCGGCCACGCGAACCCCGGGTGAACAGCGGACCCGACGTGGCTGCCGGACGGCCGCCCCCGCAGGGGTGCCCACGGCGCGACCGGCGCGAATCCCCCTGCTCGGGCCGTGTGCTGCTGCTCGGGCCATGTGCTGCTGCTCGGGCGGGGCGCCCGTCCGAGCGGCGCCCGCCCTCCCCGGCCGCGTCCCCTCAGGCCGCGTGCCCGGTCCTGTCCGCGCCCGGGGTCACCGGCTCCAGGAAGCCCTCCTCGACCAGGAGCCTGATCGCCTGGGGGGTACGGTCCCGCAGCAGCACCGGATCCTCACCCATCAACTGGGCGATGGCGTCCAGAATGCGGCCGGCCGGCAGCGAGCCGTCACAGACACCCGCGAAGCCCGCACCCACCGAGTCGACCTTGGTGGCCCGGCGCATGCCGCGGTGCTGGCGCAGCACCACGTGCTCGGGGTCCTCGGCCCCCGGCAGCCCGACCTGCTCCTGCACAACCTCCTCGGCGAGCGTGAAATGGCCCGCGAGCAGCGAGGCGTCGTCCTGGGCACGCAGATAGTCCTGGCGGGCGAAGTGTGCCAGGACGGCCGGTCCGAGGGGCTGCTCGATCGAGTGCGGCCACTCCTCCACGACGACCGACGGATTCCCGGCGGCGGCCGCGGCGGACTTGCGGAGGGTGATCCAGCCAAATCCGACCGCGGTGGTCCCGCGCGCCTCGAACTCGTCGAGCCATGCCTCGTAACGAGCGGTGTACTCGGCCGGATCGGAGCGGTGGTCACCGCTGTCGCGCAGCCACAGCTCGGCGTACTGGGTGACGTCCTGCACCTCCCGCTGCACGATCCAGGCGTCGCAGCCGGCCGGCACCCAGGAACGGAGCCGGTCCTGCCACTCCTCGCCCTCCACGTGCTGCCAGTTGGCGAGGAACTGGGCGTACCCGCCGTCGTTCAGCCGGGCGCCCGACTGCTGGACCAGGGTGCGGCAGAGGTCGTCGCCGCCCATGCCACCGTCGCGGTAGGTGAGGCGGGCGCCGGGCGAGATGACGAACGGCGGATTCGAGACAATCAGGTCGTAGGTCTCCTCGGCGACCGGTTCGAAGAGTGACCCCTCCCGCAGATCGGCCGGGGCGGCGCCGGAGAGGGCGAGCGTGAGCCGCGTGAAGTCCAGGGCGCGCGGGTTGAGGTCGGTGGCGGTGACGCGCGTGGCGTGCTGTGCCGCGTGGAGCGCCTGGATACCTGAGCCCGTGCCCAGGTCGAGGGCGGAGGCCACCGCGGTACGGACCGTGATCCCGGCGAGCGTGGTGGAGGCGCCACCGACCCCGAGGACGACTCCCTCCTCGTGCGATCCGATGCCGCCCGCGCCTCCGACGGCGCAGCCGAGGTCGGAGACGATGAACCAGTCCTCGCCCTCCGGGCCGCCGTACGGGCGGACGTCGACGGTCGCCCGTACCTCGCCGTCCGCCTCGCGCACCCAGCCGTCCGACAGGCAGGCGGCGAGCGGGAGGGCGGCCTTCGCCCGCTCCACCGGAACGGGCCGCTGAAGAAGGAAGAGCCGCACCAGCGTGTCGAGCGCGGCGTCGCCCCGGGTGGCGCGCAGCGCGGGAACCGTCTCGGCGCGCGCGAGGGCCGCGTAGGCCGGTGCGCCGAGCAGTTCCAGGAGTCCGTCCGCGGTGAACGCCGCCGCGAGCAGCGCCTCACGGAGTGCGGGAACGTGTTCTGACCGCGGAAGGCGGGGCCCCGAGGGGCTCGTCGGTGCTGAGGGGCTCTTCGTACTCACGCCCCCATTGTCGCCGCTCCCCCCGACAACGGCAGCGGCCCGGCCCCCCACGCGGGGTGACCGGGCCGGTGCGGCGGAAGACGCGGGGAAGCCACGCGGGCGACGGCGGCTACGAGGCCTTGGCCGTCGAGGCCGGGGCACCCGATCCGGGAGAGGAAGAAGCGGCGGGGCTCTTGCAGCTGTCCTGCTTGGCCATGGCGTTACCGACCTCGCCGGACTGCAGCTTGTTCAGCGCGTCGGAGCCGCTGCCGCTGATGTTCTTCAGTTCGTCGGCGATGTCCTTGAGGCCGTCGGCGAACTTCGCCTGGTCCTCGGTGTCGAGCGCGTCCACCTTGGTCTTGAGCTTCGCGTACGCCTCGGAGGAGGCGTTGAGCCCCTTCACCGCCTCCTGCTGCGTGGCCTCACCGTCGTCGACGGGCGGGGCGCCGGCCGAGTCCACGGCCGAGCCGAGCGCCTTGTACGCCTCCGAGATCTGCTGGAAGGCGGCCGAGTCGGTCCGCTGCACGTCGGCGGGCTGGCTGTTGTCCGCGGTCTGCTCCTGGATGGCGGCGTTGGCGTCCGCGATCTTCTGCAGCTGCGGCTGGATCTGGTCGCACACCTTCTTGGCCCAGGCGTCGACCTCGTCGTTGCTGTCGTCGCTGCTGCAACCCGTCAGCGTCAGTACGAGTACCGCACCGCCGGACAGTGCGGCCGCAAGCTTCTTGTTCACCGAATCGGTCCCTTCCAAGGCTCTCGGCCCCGGAACTTACACGCCAAGTGGGCGACATCCGGGCGCCGGTCTCCCGGTACGTGCCCTTTTGCAGCCATTTGCATCAAGAGACACGAGGGAGATTCAACTCACCCTCCGCAGCCGTGCCGACCAGGCGAACCACCCCGCGGACGGCACCCCTACCTTCACCCGAACGGATGAATGCCTCGCGCACGGAGCCCCGCGCTCGGCCTGCGTGACGAAGAGTCCGTCACCCTCCGCCTGACGAACGGCATGTGACTGTTCGTCATGCTCTGACCTCGGGAGAGAGCCGGAACCTCCCACCGATCGCCACACGGTTCCGCCTCGCGGCAATGGTGGGCGCGGGGTCGCGGGCGGCGTCAGGGAAGTGCCTGGCGCGCGGGAACGCCCGGCCGACCGGGGAGAGTGCGCCGGTGCGCCACGAAACGGCAGGTACACGGAAGGCGGTGAGCCCTCGCGTCAGCGGGCGCCCGTGACCGCTCTCAGCAGTCGTCATGGGGCACCGGAACAAGGGCACTCGACCCGAGAGATGTGACGAGACGCACCCTGCGCGCACCATCGCACCCTCGCGAGCACCGGGCTTCAACGGCCTCAACGGCCTCAACGGCTTCAACAGTCGTATCAGCCGAACAGCCGTACAAGCTGGACAACCCCAGCAGGCCCGTGCGTCACCAGGGCGGACCACCGGGAAACCGATCAGGGAAAGACCACCGCGGGCGCGGTCGGCCAGGTCATACGGATCACGCCACCGTTCACCCCCGACCGGACCTCCACGTCGTCGACCAGCCCCTTGATGACGGCAAGGCCCATCTCGTCCTCGCCTTCACCATCCGGGTCCGGCTCCGGATCGTCGAGTCCCACCGGTACGGCCGACGAGGCGGCCCGGCGTGCGCCGGGAACGGCGCCTTGGGCATCGCTCCCCGGACCTGGCACATCGTCGCCGACCTCGATGGAGAACGACTTCTCCTCGTCCGTCAGCACCACGGCCACGGGGGTGTCGATGCCGTGAGCGTGGTGCAGCCCGACAGCCCGACTGCATGCCTCGCCCACCGCGAGTCTGACCTCGTCGAGCACCGCCTCGTCGACGCCGGCCCGGCGTGCCACAGCGGCTGCCACCAGGCGGGCCGTCCGGACATGTTCAGGCTGTGCGCTGAAGCGGAGTTCAACGGTGGCCATGAGATCCCCCTCGAACGTAGGGCGTGCGTCTCAGAGGCCCGGGCGTGACGCCCGTACCCCTGGTCTTTCCGGAGCCCGCTGAGCGGACGGCCGACCTCTCGGTCGGCC
>NZ_JBSFVR010000125.1:0-19748 GCF_053592415.1 Streptomyces sp. NPDC002690
CAGCCTCGGTGTGCACGCCGCCGCCGTCGGCATGGACAACACCGAGGACGAGGTGCGGCGCCGGTTCTACGTGGTGAAGGGGCGCCTCGACAAGGCGGCGCCCGCGCGCAACCTCGTGGCGGCGCACGACAGTCTCCGGGCCGACCTGGACCGGCTCCGCGAGGTGGCCCGGGAGGTGCTGGCGGAGACCCTGGAGCCCGGCGCGGCCCGCTCGGAGATCCAGAAGCTGAGCCTGCGTCAGAACAACTGGACGCTGGGCGCCTACTGCGCGTCGTACTGCCGGGTGACCACCCTGCACCACACGCGTGAGGACCAGGACCTCTTTCCCCACCTGCGTCGCTCCGAGCCGGGCCTCGGCCCGGTCCTCGACCGGCTCACCGAGGAGCACCACGCCATACAGGAGGTGATCGACCGGCTCGACCGGGAGCTGGTCGCCTTCGTCCGGGGCGAAGGCGGTCGGGATGGGCTGGCAGCCGCGGTGGACCTGCTCACCGACGTGCTGCTGTCCCATCTCGCTTACGAGGAAGCGGAGTTGATCGAGCCGATGGCACGGTTCGGCACCGGCTGGTGAGCCGGCCGGAGCGGCCCGTGCACACGGGCCGCTCCGCTGTGCCCGCGCACTCACCCGGGGTCCTGTCCCGTCGCCACCGGGCGGGACGGGTCCGCCGACCAGGCGGACCAGGAGCCCGGGTAGAGGGCCGCTCCGGTGACGCCCGCGCGTTCCAGGGCGAGCAGGTCGTGGCAGGCGGTGACGCCGCTGCCGCAGTAGACGACGACCCCGGTCCCTTCTTCCACGCCGAGCGCCCGGAACCGCTCGCGCAGCCGCTCGGGGGTGTGGAAGGAGCCGTCCGGGGCCAGGTTGCCGGCCCAGGGGGCGCTGCGGGCCCCGGGGACGTGCCCCGACGCCTTGTCGGAGGGGAGTACGACGGCGCCGGAGTACCGGTCGGCGGCGCGGGCGTCCAGGACCACGGCCTCGCCGGAGGCGACCTCGTCGGCGGTGCGCAGCAGCTTCCGGGGCCAGTCGACGGGGGTGAGCACGGCCGGTACCGGGGTCACGTCTCCGGTCTCCCGCTCCCCCTCCCAGGCGGCGAGTCCGCCGTCGAGCAGGGCGGCGGGCCGCCCGGTGCTCCGCAGCAGCCAGACCAGCCGGGCGGCGTACGCGCCGCCGTCGGCGTCGTAGGCCACCACGGTGGTGCCGTCTCCTACGGAGAGCGCGCCGAGGGCGCGGGCGAATTCCTCGGGGTCCGGCAGCGGGTGGCGGCCTTCCACCTCGTCGGCCGGCGCGGAGAGCACGGTGTCGACGTCGACCCAGACGGCTCCGGGCAGATGTCCGGCCCGGTAGGCGTCCCGGCCGCTGCGGCCGTCGAGGAACCAGCGCACGTCGGCGAGTACGAGCGCGCCGAGGCGCTCGCGTACCCAGGCCGCGTCGACCACGGGCGGGAGAGTGGAAGCGGGGGCGGGCGCGGGGGCCGGTGGGCGTACGGGTTCGGGCACGGCGGGTCCTTCCGGTGACGCGGGACGTAAGGGCGGGCGCGGGGCCGGTCCCGGGCTGTGCTGTCCGGGACCGGCCCCGGTCGGTCATTCCTTGCGGTGGACGCGGTCGGGGACGATCCTCAGGAGGACCCGCTCCCCCTCGGCGTCCCTGAGCCGGTCGCTGCCGGTCCACTTGGTGAAGGTGGTGCGGGCCAGGGCGAGGGCGGCCTCGCCCGGCTCGACGGCCACGACCCGGCCGCGGATCTCGATGTACCTGCGGCTGTTGACCGAGTCCATCAGCAGGATGTTCACCCGCGGATCGGCCACCACGTTGCGGTACTTCTGGCGGGAGTCGTTGGTACCGACGAGAACGTGTTCGTCGTCGGCGTGCGGCCAGACCAGGCTGGTCTGGGGGGTGCCGTCGGGCATCAGGGTGGTGAACGCCCCGAGGGTGCGGGCGGCGGCCAGTTCGCGGATGTCGGCGTCAAGCACCGGTGGTCACCGCCCCATTGCCGAGCCCGGCGACCTGCGGCAGCACCTGGGACGCCGTCAGTTCGGTGGCGGCCCGGACCTCGGCGTACGGGATGCCGCCCACGTCGATGGCGAGCAGGTGCAGGTCGTGGCCCCACAGCTCGTGCAGCCTGCCGAGTTTGTCGACGACCTCGGCGGGGCTGCCGCAGATCGCCGGTCCCTGGTCGCCGATGTAGGTGTCGAAGTCGGGCGGAGTGGTGTGGTGGGTGGTGCCGGGCTTCCTCACGGTGAGGTAGTTGTTCATGTACTGCTGCCAGACGGTCCGGGCGCGCTGGGAGGACTCGGCGACGAACACATGGCTGGCGGCGCCGAGCCGCCCGGGCGGACCGGCGTTCCCGCGCTCGCGCCACAGGTTCCGGTAGGCGTCGAAGACCGGGGCGAACAGGCCGGGTTCACGGGCGGTGGTACCGACCACCAGGGGGAGGGCGTGGTCGACGGCGAGGTGGACCGAGTCGAGGCCGATGCCACCGCTGATCCACAGCGGGGCGCGCTCCTGCACGGGCCTCGGCTGCACGGTCACGTCCGTCAGCGGCGGGCGGAACTCCCCCTGCCAGGTGACCTTCTCCTCCGACCACAGGCGCAGCAGCAGTTCGGTGTTCTCGCGTTTGCGCGCGGCCTTAGTGGCCGGGTCCTGGCCGAAGACGGCGTACGGGTCGGGGAAGAAGGAGCCCCCCGCCATCAGTTCGAGGCGGCCGTCGGAGAGCAGGTCGACCAGGGCGTAGTCCTCGGCGACGAGGACCGGGTCGCGGTTGGCGACCAGGGTGGTGCCGGTGGCGAGCCGGATGGTCGAGGTGTGTTCGGCGATGGCCGCCAGGACCAGTGCGGGGGAAGGGATCACATCGCGTTCCCCGAAGTGGTGTTCGCCGATGGTGTACCAGGCGAAGCCGGCCTGCTCCGCCTCCGCGGCGGCCCGGACCACGTCGCGCAGTCGCTGTCGTTGGGTGAGCGTCTCGCCGGTGAGCGGGTCGGGGAGAAGGCTGCCGAACGTGATGAGCCCTAGCTCCATGTGAGGTCCTCCGTCGTGCCGTGGGTGCGCCGGTCGCCGGGGACGGCGGCCAGCAGTTCTTCGGTGTAGGGGTGGGTGGGCGCCCGCAGGACCTGCTCGGCGGGGCCGCTCTCCACGATCCGGCCGTGCCGCATGACGGCGATCCGGTCGCTGACCTGCGCGACCACCGCGAGGTCGTGGGAGATGAAGAGGTAGCTGAGGCCGTGCCGCTCCTGGAGGCCGGCGAGGAGTTCGAGGATGCGGGCCTGGACGGTGACGTCGAGCGCGGAGACGGGCTCGTCGCAGACCAGGAGTGAGGGGCCGAGCGCCAGTGCGCGGGCGATGGCGACACGCTGCCGCTGTCCGCCGGAGAGTTCGGCCGCCTTGCGGTCCTCGGTCCCCGGCGCCAGGGCCACGTCGTCCAGCAGCCGGCGTACGGTCGTGGCCCGCTGGGCCCGGTCCCCGACCCCGTGGTTGCGCAGCGGTTCGGTGAGGATCTCGCCCACGGTGAAGCGCGGATTCAGCGAGGCGTACGGATTCTGGTAGATGAGCTGCATCCGGCGGTGCACCGCGCGCCGGGCGGAGCCCCTCAGTCCGGTGATGTCCCGGCCGTCCAGCAGCACGCTGCCGCTGTCGGCGCTCTCCAGGCCGAGGATCATGCGGGCCGTGGTGGACTTGCCGGAGCCGGACTCCCCGACGAGTCCGAGGGTTTCGCCACGGGCGAGGTCGAGACTGACCCCGTCCACGGCGGTCCGCGTGCGGCGACGGGCGATTCCGGCCCCGCGGACGGGGAAGGAGCGGGTCAGCCCGGTGACCCGGAGCAGCGGTCCGGGCGGCGGTACCTCGCCGGTGCGAGGCCGTTCTCCGCGGTCCGCCGGCCGGGGCCGGCCGGGGCGCCGGGCCGCCACCGTGGGGACGTCGGCCAGCAACCGTCGGGTGTAGGGGTCGCGGGGGTCGGTGAGCACCTGTTCGGTGGGGCCCGCCTCGACCACACGGGCCCGTGACATCACCACGACGTGCTGGGCGCGGTCCGCGACCACCGCCAGGTCGTGGGTGATCAGGAGCATCGCGGTGCCGGTGGTGGTGACGACCTCCTGCAGGTGGTCGAGGATCTGCCGCTGCACCGTGACGTCCAGCGCGGAGGTGGGTTCGTCGGCCACCAGGAGGCGGGGGCGGGCGGCGGTGGCCATGGCGATCAGAACGCGCTGCCGCATGCCGCCGGAGAGTTCGTGCGGGTACTGGCGGGCGCGCAGCGCGGGGTCGGGCAGCCCGGCCCCGGCGAGCAGGTCGACGGCGCGGCCTCCCGCTTCCCGGCGGGTCGCCAGCCCGTGCACCAGCAGCACTTCGGCTACTTGGCGGCCGACGGGTTTGACGGGGTCGAGGGAGACACCGGGGTCCTGCGGGACGAGGCCGACGCGTCGGCCCCGGACGTCCCGCCAGGCGCGTTCGCCGAGCCCGGTGAGTTCGTCGCCGAGGAGCCGGATCGATCCGGCCTCGACGGCTCCCTTGGCCGGCAGCAGTCCGACGAGGGCGTGGGCGGTACTGCTCTTGCCGGATCCGGACTCGCCCACCACGGCGGTGATCTGTCCGGCCGCCGCGGTGAGGTGGAGTCCGTCGACGGCGACCCGGCGGCCCGCACCGGTGCCGTAGGTGACGCGCAGTCCCTCGACGACGAGCAAGGGGGGATCGGCGGGTTCGGTGGCCGCCGGGTCCGGCGGGGTCTCCCGGTGCGGGCTGTCCGTCGGGGTGCGCGGGGCGTTCATCGGTGTCCTCTTTCGGCTTCCAGGACCCGCGAGAGCCGGTTGGCCGCGAGCACGACGGCGGTCACGGTGAGGCTGGGCAGGGTGGTGAGCCACCAGGCGGTGGCGAGGTAGTTGCGTCCGTCGGCGACCAGCGAGCCCCATTCGGGTGCGGGCGGGGGCTCCCCGTAGCCGAGGAAGCTGAGTCCGGCGATGGCGAGGACGACGAGACCGAAGTCGAGTGCGGCCAGGGCGAGTACGGGGCCGATGGCGGCGGGCAGGACGTATCGCGGCAGAATCCGCCACCAGCGCGCCCCGCAGAGGATCGCCGCCTCGACGTACGGGGCGGTCCGCACCCGCAGCACCTCGGCACGCATGAGCCGGGTGAAGGCCGCGACGCTGGTGACGCCGATGGCGAAGGCGACCTGGGCGGTGCCGAATCCGAGGGCGGTGATGACGGTGAGGGAGAGCAGCACCGGCGGCACCGACAGCATGACTTCGACGAGCCGCATGATGACGGAGTCGGCCCAGCGGCCGAAGAAGCCGGCGATCAGGCCGAGCACGACTCCGCCGGCCAGGGCGATCGCGAGGGCGGCGACCGTGGCACGCAGCGAGAGGGAGGCCCCGTGCACCACTCGGGCGTACACATCGCGTCCCAACTGGTCCGTCCCGAAGGGGTGTTCCGCGCTGGGAGCCCGGAACTGCTCGGCCGGTACGCCGATCAGCGGGTTGCGGCCGGTGAACCACTCGGGCGCGACGGCCCAGCCGAGCACCAGCAGCAGGACCAGCACGGACAGGGTGACGCCGGGCGACCTCAGGGGCAGCGACAGGGCTCGCCTCAGCCGGCCGGGCCGACCCGACGTGGGCTTCGTGCCGTCCTCGCGGTCCGCCGGCTCCGGCGCGCCGGACAGGGGCGGGGCCGCGGCGGGGGCGGTACGCGTCATGCCGCCACCAGCCGTCCGGTCGAGCGGATGCGCGGGTCGAGCACCGGGTAGACCAGGTCGATCAGCAGGTTCACCACGGCGAACGCCACGGCGGCGACGACCACCACGCCCTGCACCACCGGCAGGTCCTGGGTGGCGACGGCCGACTGGGTGATGCGGCCCATGCCGGGCCGGGAGAAGACGGTCTCCACGATGACCGCACCGCCGATCAGATAGCCGACCAGGAGGCCGACGACGGTGACGGCGGGGATGGCCGCGTTGCGCAGCCCGTGGCCGAACAGCAGCCGGACCCGGCCCGCTCCGGTGGAGCGGACCGTGTCGGCGTACGGCTCCTGGAGGGTGGTGTGCAGGCTCTTGCCCAGGACCTGGGCCACCAGCGCGGCCCCCGGGATCGCCAGGGTGCAGGTCGGCAGGACCAGGCTCTCGGCACCTGTGTCGCCGAGGGAGGGCAGTACATGCCACTGGAAGGAGAACAGTTGGATGAGGAGGAGCCCCACCCAGAAGGACGGCAGGGAGGCGGCGAGCGACGGCACGGAGCGCAGGAACTGCCGCAGCGTCGAACTCCGGGTGAGGTTCGCGGACACGCCGAGCAGGGTGCCGAGGACCAGCGCGAGACCGAGGGCGAGGAGGCCCACCCGGAGGGTCGGCGGCATCGCGTCGGCAATCATCCGCGAGACCGGCTGACCGGTCTGGAGCGAGGCACCGAAGTCCCCGTGCAGCGCGTCGACGAGTGCGGAGCCGTACTGGGTGAGCAGCGGGCGGTCGAAGCCGAGCTCCGCCCGGGCCTCGGCGATCTGCTGGGGCGTCAGTTCCTCGAAGCCGCCGCGACCGCTGAGCATCAGCGCGACGGGGTCGCCGGGCAGCAGCCGCAGCGCGACGAAGGTGAGGGTGAACGCGGCCCAGACGACGAACAGCGCGCGCGACGCCCGGGTGGCCGCGTACAGGGCCGTGGTCACTGGTTTCCCTCCCCTCAGCCGAGCCAGGCGTCGTGCAGGTCGAGCCGGTTGGAGGCGTCGAGTTCGAGGCCGCCGACCTTGTCGGACACGCCGTGGACCTGGGCGCCCTCGTACAGGGGGACCGTGTCGGCGTGATCGAGGAGCCAGTCGACGGCGGAGGTCACGGCTGCCTGCCGGCTCTTCTCGTCGGTGGCCGCGGCCTGCTTCTCCAGGAAGCCGTCGAGTTCGCTCGGCGGCAGGTGCCAGAGGTTGGAGCCCTTGCTGTAGAAGAGATTGCGCAGCACGTCCGGGTCGGCCCGGCTGACGCCGACGGCCGTGAGGTCGAACTGGCCCTTGCCCTGCTGCTCGACGTACGCGGCCGGCGGGACCGCCTTGAGCTTCACGTCGACGCCGATCTTGCGCAGCTGTGCCTGGACCGCCTCGTCGGCGGGCGGCATGGGCGCGGGGATCAGCCAGGTGAGGCTGAGCGGCTTGCCGTTCTTGGCCCGGATGCCGTCGGTGCCCTTCTTCCAGCCGGCTTCGTCGAGCAGGGCTCCGGCTCCCTCGGGGTCGTACCGGAGCTTGTCACCCGCGCTCTTGTAGAACGGTGTGGCCGAGGACAGCACACTGGTGGCGGGCTTGTACGCGGAGCTGAAGACGGTCTGCACCAGTTCCTGCCGGTCGACGCCGACGAGCAGCGCCTGGCGCACCTTCTGGTCGGCCAGGATTCCCTTGTGGTTGAGGGAGAGCGGGGGCACGACGCCGGGGGCGGGCGAGGAGAGGACCCGGAAGCCGTCGCCCTTGAAGCGGACCTCGTCGGTGGGCTGCAAGGCCTTGGCGATCTGGACCTGCCCGGAGCCGAGGGCGCCTGAGCGCGCCCCGCTCTCGGGGATGAACGAGAAGGTCACGCTGTCGAGGTGGGCGGCGCCCTTGGTGGTGGCCAGGGACGAGGGCCAGGCGTAGTCCGCGCGCTTCTTCAGCACGGCTTCCTGATTGGCGGTGTAGTGGTCGAGGACGTACGGGCCGGAGCCGATGAACGAGCCGCGGCAGCGTTCGGCGGCGGAGGCGGAGAAGGTGGCGGGCGACAGGATGCCGAGCCCGGTGGTCGAGGTCGCCTGGAGGAACTGGGCGTTGGGCGTCTCGAACTTCACCGTCAGCCGCTGGGCCCCGTCCACGGTGGTCCCCTCGTAGCCACGCAGATAGCTGGGCGCACCGTTGGCGGGAAGTTTCACCAGGTTGTCGAACGTGGCCTTGACCGCGGCGGCGTCGACGGGTTTGCCGTCGCTGAAGGTGGCGCCCTCGCGCAGCACGAAGGCGAAGGCGCTGCCGTCCGCGCTGGTCTCGAAGGACTTGGCGAGCCAGGGGACGATGCGCCCGGTCTTCGGGTCCTGGTCGGTGAGGGTGTCGACGACGGAGCGTGAGATGTCCAGGGCCGC
The DNA here is from genome assembly GCF_053592415.1 of Streptomyces sp. NPDC002690. Lineage (NCBI taxonomy): Bacteria > Bacillati > Actinomycetota > Actinomycetes > Kitasatosporales > Streptomycetaceae > Streptomyces > Streptomyces sp. NPDC002690. The sequence continues at coordinate 8,044 of NZ_JBSFVR010000125.1, forward strand.
TATCTGGCCGGTCTGCTGCGGGTCCAGGCAGGAGGGGTCCGCCTCGGAGCCGATGAGCAGGGTGCCGCCGTCGCGGGGCGTGTCGCCGCTCGCGCCGGTGTTCTCCGTGCCGCCGCCGGAGCAGGCGGCGACGGGGAGGGTGACGGCCAGCAGCGCGAGAGCGAGGCGGAGCCGTGGGCGGTGGTTCGGCCCGGAGGTTCTTGGGGACATCGCGGTACCTCTCTGAGGTGCGGGGTGCGGGTGGTGCGGACGTGCGGGGGGTTCGGGTGAGGTGGGTGAGCCGGGGGTGCGTGAGGCGGGAGGTTCGCGTGGGGCGGGAGCTTCGGGTGGGGCGGGAGCTTCGGGTGGGGCGGGAGGTTCGGGTGGGGCGAACGCGGGTGGGTCGGGGGCCGGCCCGGGGCGCGGCGATTCAGCCGGCGGTGAGGGCCTCGACGGTGCGCAGCGGCAGGTCGCGCAGGCGCAGTCCGGTGGCGTGGTGGACGGCGTTCGCCACGGCGGCGCCCACCCCGATGGGGGCGAGTTCGCCGATGCCGCGTCCGCCGAGCGCCCCGGCGTGCGGGTCGTACTCGTCGACGAAGGAGACGTCGAGGTCGGGGATGTCGGCGTTCACGGGGAGGAGGTAGCCGGCGAAGTTCTTGTGGACGAACCGGCCGAGGACCGGGTCGACGGCGGACTCCTCCAGGAGGGCCTGTCCGATCCCCCACACCGCGCCGCCCGTGAGCTGGCTGTGGGCCGTGAGCGGGTTGATGACCCGGCCGGCGCTGTAGACGCCGGTCAGCCGTCGCACCCGAGTGGTGCCGAGGTCGGCGTCGACCCCGACCTCGACGTAGACGGCGCCGAAGCTGTGCACGGAGTGGTCGGACGGGCGCGGCAGCCAGGTCTCGGTGACGGTGACGGTCTCGGCGGGGGGCCGGACGTCGCCGCCGAGCCGCTCCAGCAGGGCCAGGGCGGCGGCCCGGACGGCGGAGCCGAGGCTGTTGGCGGTGGAGGACCCGACCGAGTAGAGGTTGGCCGGCAGGGCGGTGTCGCCCATCTTGAAGGTGACCAGATCGCGGTCGATACCGAGCGTCTCGGCAGCGATCTGCGGCATGATCGTCCGGGTGCCGCCGCCGATCTCCTGGGTGCCTGCCGACAGGGTGACGCGACCGTCGGGGTCCATCGAGATGCGGGCGGTCGCGGGCAGCCGGACCGAGTGGAGGATCACGCTGGCCATGCCCTGCCCCACCAGTTCGTCGCCGTCGCGGAGGCTGCGCGGCCGCATCGGACGGCTCTGCCAGCCGAAGCGCCGGGCGCCCTCCTCGTAGCAGGCGCGCAGTTCCTTGGAGGAGAAGGGACGCTTCTCGGTGGGGTCCTGCTCCGCGTAGTTGCGCAGCCGCAGTTCCAGCGGGTCGATGTCGAGGGCGTAGGCGAGTTCGTCCATCGCCGATTCCAGGGCGAACATGCCGGTCCCCTCGTGCGGGGCGCGCATCGGGGTGGGCAGGTTCAGGTCGGCGGGCAGCACCGAGGTCCGGGTCTCGATGGCGTCGGCGGCGTACAGGGTGCGGGTGCCGACGGTGGAGAACTCGGGGTATTCGGCGTAGCGGGCGGTGGTGTTGACCGAGTGGTGGCGTACGGCGGTGAGGGTGCCGTCGGCGCGCGCGGCGAGCAGCACGTGCTGGCGGGTCCCGGGCTGGTAGCCGTGCGCGGTGAAGCTCTGGGCGCGGGTGAGGGCCAGCGAGACGGTGCCGCCGACCAGGCGGGCGGCGACGGCGGCGATCAGGACGTGCGGCCAGACGTACCCCTTGGCGCCGAAGCCGCCGCCTACGTGTTCGGCGACGACGCGCACGGCGTCCTCGGGAAGTCCGAGCACGGCGGCGACGGTGGCACGGACGGCGAACAGCGACTGGGTGGCGTCGTGCAGGGTGAGGGCGGAGCCGTCCCAGGAGGCGACCGTCGCGGCGGGTTCGATGGGGCTGTGGTGGCGGGCGGCGGTGGTGAAGTCGCGGGTGAGCACGAGGTCGGCGGCGGCGATGGCGGTGTCGATGTCGCCGGTGTCCGAGGAGGAGGGCACCAGCCAGTCGCGGGCGGGCCGGGCATCGGCCGGGTCCGCGTCCGCCGGGGTGACGGCCGGTTCGGTGGCGTAGTCGATCCGGACGGCGGCCGCCGCCTCCCGGGCGAGGTCGAGGCGGTCGGCGAGGACCACCGCCACGGGCTGGCCCTCGTAGTGCACCCGGTCGTCCTGCAGCGGCAGCAGGCGCTGGACGTAGACGGCGACCTTGCCCTCGGCGATCTGGCCGCCCTCGTCGAGCGGGCCGAGACGGGGGGCGTTCTCGTGAGTGAGCAGGCGCACGCCGGTGAAGTCCCGGTCCAGGGTGATGCGGGTGATCCGGCCGCGTGCCACGGTGGAGTTGACGAGGACGGCGTGGGTGGAGGCCGGCCGGTCGGTGGCGAAGCGGGCGGCACCGGTGAGCTTCTCCCGGGCGTCGGTGCGGGTGTACCGGTCGGCGGTGGGCGCGGTCATGGGCTCTCTCCCGTCAGGGCGCGGACCACGGTCCTGCGGACCAGCGGGACCTTGAAGGCGTTTCCGGGCAGGGTGCGGGCGCCGCCCAATTCGGGTGCGAGGGCGTCGGAGACCGACTCGGGTGTCAACGGCCCACCCCTGAGGGCCTGTTCGGCCCCGCGCAGCCGCCAGGGCCGGGGGCCCACTCCGCCGAGCGCGATCCGGACGTCGCTCACCGTGCCCCCGTCGACGGTGACGGCGACCGCCGCGGAGACGAGGGCGAACTCGTACGACGCGCGCTCGCGGACCTTGAGGTAGCGCGAAAGAGCGGCGAGCGGTGTGGCGGGCACCCGGATCTCGATGATCATCTCCGCGTGCTCCAGGCGGTGTTCGACGTGCGGCGGGCTGTCCGCGGGGGCGTACAGCGCCTCGATACCGAGTACGCGTTCCCCTCGGGCGCCCCGGACCAGGACGGTCGCGTCCAGCGCGGCCAGGGCGACCGCGAGGTCCGAGGGGTGGGTGGCGACGCAGGCGTCGCTCGTCCCGAAGAGTCCGGCGGCCCTCTGGTGTCCGGTGAGAGCGGCGCACCCGGAGCCGGGGGTCCGCTTGTTGCAGGGCAGGTCGGTCTCAGCACGGAAGTACGGGCACCGGGTGCGCTGGAGCACGTTCCCGCCGAGGGTGGCGAGGTTGCGCAACTGGGGCGAGGCGGACTTCTCCAACGCCGTTGCCAGCGCGGGGCAGGCGGCCCGTACGAGGGGGTGCGCGGCAGCGTCGGAGAGCCGGGTGAGTGCGCCGAGGACCAGCCCGTCGGGGCCGGCCGAGACGCCGGTCAGAGCGGTCCGTGAGATGTCGACGAGCAGGCCGGGGTGTTCGATGTCCTCCTTGAGCAGACCCAGCAGGTCGGTGCCGCCGGCGATCAGCCGGGCGTCCGGGCGGTCGGCGAGCAGGTTCACGGCGGCATCGGCGTCGGCCGCCCTGGCGTACGCGAAGTCACGCATCGGGAGCCGCCGTTTCGCCGGTACGCCGCGCCGCGTCGCGTACGGCGGCGACGATCTGCGGGTAGGCGGCGCAGCGGCAGAGGTTGCCGCTCATCCACTCCCGGATCTCGTCGTCGCTGCCGGTGTGGCCCTCCGCGATGCAGGCGACGGCGGACAGCAGCTGGCCGGGGGTGCAGTAGCCGCACTGGAAGGCGTCGTGCCGGACGAACGCCTCCTGCACCGGGTGCAGGGTGCCGTCCTCGGCCGCCAGCCCTTCCACCGTGGTGATTTCGCGCCCGTCCTGCATCACCGCGAGAGCGGTGCACGCGTTGATCCGGCGCCCGTCGGCGAGCACGGTGCAGGCACCGCACTCGCCCCGGTCACAGCCGATCTTGGTTCCGGTCAGACCCAGTTCGTCGCGGAGTGCGCCGGCCAGGGTGAGCCGGGCCTCCGCGTCGATGGTGTGCTGGACGCCGTTGACCGTCAGGGTCACTTTCGCCTCGGGCATGTCCGCCTCTTCCTCTCCTGCTCCGTCGCCGCCGGCCCGCTCGTTCCGTCGTCAGCCCTTGGCGACCGCTTCACGGACGGCCGGGACGATCTCCTCGGCCCAGCGCTCGATGCCGGTGCGGCCCGAGGGGTCGCCCGAGGCGAAGTACACGAATCCGGAGGCGCCGTGTTCGAGCACCGCCTCCGTGAGCTCCTCGGTCCACTGGTCGGTGGAACCGCCGAGCCAGCGGCCGGTGGCGTCCCGGGTCGACGGCAGCGGGGCGTCGGTGACGCGGCCGGGCAGGTTGAACACGGTCGCGATGTCGGCGGGGTCGCGGCCGGCCTCCCGGGCGGCCTCGTCGACCAGCGGGCGCGAGGTGCGGTAGCGCTCGCTGCGCCAGTCGGCCGCGTTTCCCGGTATCCAACCGTCCGCCGTCCGGCCGGTCACGGCCAGGGACTTCGGGCCGACCGAACCCGTCCACACCAAGGGCGCGGGGACCCCCGCCGGGTCCAGCGCGTCGACCCGGGTGAACTCGGCGTCCAGGGTGACCGGCGCGCCGCCGCCGTGCAGCGCCCGGACGAGGCCGATGGCCTCCTCCATGGCGCGTACGGCGGCGGCGGAGCCGAGCCGGTCCACCCCGAAGCGCACGATGTCGTCCCAGTAGCCGCCCGCGCCGACGCCGTAGACGACCCGGCCGCCGGAGAGCACGGAGAGGGTTGCCAGAGCTCGGGCGAGCAGCGGTACCGGGCGGGTCGGCGTGTTGGTGACGGTGGCGACGCCCGTGATGTTCCGGGTGCGGCCGAGGAGCAGCGCGAGGGTGGAGTAAGCCTCCAGCCGGTCGCCGTAGTACGGGTGGTCGGAGACGGTGAAGAAGTCGAGCCCCGCCCTGTCCGCGTACTCGACGGTGCGCACGATCTCGGGCGCGTCGGCGACTGCGATCCCCGGTCCTATGCCGAACCACAGTGTGCGTGCGAGCCGTTCTGGCATGGCTGGTGGCCACCTTCTTCCTGGTGCGGGCCGTGCGGACGCACGGCGCGTTGCTCGATGGGCGGGGCGGGGGCGGGCGGCCGTCAGGCGCGCACGGCCTCGACGATGCTGCAGTGGCCGCCGGGGACGACGCGGGTGAGCCGGAGGCCGGCGGAGGTGAGCAGGGCGGCGAACTCGTCGGCGGTGCGCTGCTGTCCGCCGGCCACCACGAGCATGTCGAGGTCCATCAGGGAGACCGTGGGCGAGGGGCGCGGCCGGTCCGGCAGCACCGCTTCCACCAGCAGGACGCGGCCTTGGTCGGCGAGGGCGTCGCGGGCGTTGACGAGGATGCGGCGGGACTGCTCGTCGTCCCAGTCGTGGATGATGTTGGACAGGACGACCGCGTCGGCGCCGGACGGCACCGACGCGAAGAAGTCTCCGGCCACGAGTTCCGCGCGGTCCCGCACTCCGGCGTCGTCCAGCGGCGCTCCGGCGCCGGCGATGACCTCGGGGCGGTCGTAGAGGATGCCGCGGGTGTGCGGCGACGAGGCGAGGACGGCGGCCAGCAGGGCGCCGCGCCCGCCGCCCGCGTCGACCACGGTGCCGAAGGGCGAGAAGTCGTAGGCGTCGACGACGGGCGCGATGATCTGCCGGGACGCCTCCGTCATGGCCCGGTCGAACACGCCGAGCACCTCGGGGTGATCGTGCATGTAGTCCCAGACCGGCTTGCCGAGCACCTGGGCGAAGGCGGTCTGCCCGGTGCGCACGGCGTCGGCGAGTCCGGCCCAGGCGTGACGTTCCGCGGGCAGGCCGGTCCAGATCGCGAAGTTCCGCAGACTGACGGGGCTGTCGACGCGCAGGGCGTCGCCCAAGGGCGTCAGTTCGAAGACCTGGTCGTCGTTCTCGGCGAACAGCCCGATGTCGGCGCATGCCCGCAGCAGCCGGTAGAGGCTGGGGGCGTGCGTGTCGGTGGCGGCGGCGATCTCGGCCAGGGGCCGGGGCCCGTCGGCCAGTGCGTCGGCGACGCCGAGTTCGGCGGCGGCGCTCACCGCCTGGGCGAGCCAGCCGGCCGTGAGGAGCTGCAGCACCTGTGCGGGCAGGGGCGGTTCGTTGCTGGCTGTGGGCATGGCGGAGCTGCCTCCTTGATGAGGGGTGGTGGCCGGGGACTTCGGATCGGGGCGCACCGACAGGCCCGGATGAAGCCTGTTCCGAGTGACCGGCAGATTCAAGGCACGTTGTGTCAGGTCTTTGTGCAGTACGTCAGATCCCCGCAGATGCGCAGGTCAGTGGCCCGGAGCGCCCTGCGGTCCCTGGCCGGTACTCCACACCAGGTCGAAGACGAACCGGTTGACGCGCCACCCGTCGGGGGTGCGCACGGCGGTTGCCTCGTAGTGGCCGCCGATGTCGAAGTGAGTGCCCGGTTCGCCCGCGGCGCGGACGTGGACGGCGGTCAGGTGGGCCCGTACGGTGGCGCGGTCGCCGTCCACGGTGACGGCGTGCGCGGAGGCGTGGTGGTGCGTGCGCTCGAAGGTGGTGCGGGCCATCTTCTGGAACGCGGCGAGCCCGTCGAATCCCTCGTACGTCCCCATGGGGAAGGTGAGTTCGGCGTCCTCGGTGAAGACGTCGGCGAACCAGTCGTCGCGGTGGCGGTCCCGGTCGAGGTGGGCGACGTAGCGGTCGACGAGGTCCACGAGGTCGGCCCGGTCGGTGAGGCGGCGGACCTCGGCGCGCAGGGCGGTCACGGTCTCCGCGGTGGTCTCGGGTTCCGCGTCGCCCTGTTCGGCGCCGGGGGCGGTCCGGTGCTGCGGTGCGGTGCTGGTGGCGGTCATGGGGACTCGGTCTCTCCTTCTGGGATGCGGGTGTGGATCGGTTCGGCCGAGCGGTCCCGTGCGGGGGCTCGGGGCCTGCGGGGAGCTCGGGGTCTGCGGGGGCTCGGGGCCTGCGGGGGCTCGGGGCCTGCGGGGAGCTCGGGGTTTCTGGGGCGTGCGGGGCTTGCGGGCGGGAGTCGCGGGCGCCGGCCCTCAGGGCGACCCCGGGTCGGCGAGGCACCCGCCCAGGAAGTCCAGCGCTCCCCGGTGGTAGGCGCGGGCGGTCAGCCCCAGGCTGATGTTGTGGCCGGCTTCCGGGAGCCGTTCGGTGTGCACCCTCGGCGCGTGCACGAACCGCGAGGCGAGGTCGGCGAGGTCGTCGTCGGTGTGCCGCCACCAGGGTTCGTGCGCGGCGAAGGTGAACCGCAGCGGCACCCGGACGCGGGGCGCGATCTCCTCGAAGTCGGCTTCCCAGGAGGCGAGTTCGGCGACCTCAGCGGCCGGTGTCGGAGCGGCCGGTACCCGCCCGGGCCGGAAGGCGCCGACCGGGTAGAGGCGGGCGGGACCCCAGTGCCGCACCGCCCGGCGGATACCGGCGCGGGGCGGCAGCTCGTCCGCGGCGACCGTACTGCGATGGCCGCAGCCCGAGATGTCGATTCCGCGCAGTCCGGGCAGCCCCTCGTCGGCGGCCAGCCGCAGGGCCAGCCTGCCGCCGAAAGAGTGCGCGAGCAGCAGCAGACGTCCGGCGTCGCCGGGACGCCGCTCCGCGAATCCCGCCAGCGCGGCGCGTACCACCACCGCCTGCTCGGCGAGCGGCAGCCCTGCGGGCAGGCTGGCGGCGGAATCCCCGTAGCCGGGGCGGTCGACCGCCAGCACCGTGTACCCGAGGCTCGCGCCGAGGGTCAGCAGCGAGAGCGACGGATGGGCCTGCCCGTCGAAGTACCCGGAGGTGACCCCGCCGCCGTGCACCGCGACCACGACCGCGCGTCGCGCACGGCCGGCGGCGGGTTCGGCGAGCAGCGCGGAGAGCTGGACACCGGCGCCGTCGAGGACGACGCGGCGCACCCCGGCGGAAAGCGGCGGGGCGACGGCGGACGGGGTCGGGGCGTTCACGCGCGATCCGCCGCGACCGCCGTGCGCAGCGCCGCCGCCCGGTCGGTCCGCTCCCAGGTGAACTCCGGCAGCTCCCGGCCGAAGTGGCCGTACACGGCGGTCAGCGCGTAGATCGGCCTCAGCAGGTCGAGGTCCCGGATGATCGCCGCGGGACGCAGGTCGAAGACCTCGCCGATCGCCCGCTCGATGGCCGCCGGGTCCACGGTGGCGGTACCGAAGGTCTCGACGAAGAGGCCGACCGGGGCCGCCTTCCCGATGGCGTAGGCCACCTGGATCTCGCAGCGGGTGGCGAGCCCGGCGGCCACCACGTTCTTGGCCACCCAGCGGGTGGCGTAGGCGGCCGAACGGTCCACCTTGGAAGGGTCCTTGCCGGAGAACGCGCCGCCGCCGTGCCGGGAGTAACCGCCGTACGTGTCGATGATGATCTTGCGGCCGGTCAGCCCGGCGTCCCCCATCGGGCCGCCGATCTCGAACCGGCCGGTGGGGTTGACCAACAGGCGGTAGTTCTCGGTGTCCAGCTTCGAACCGGCGTCCAGCAGCTCCGCGAGCACGTGCTCGACGACGTGGCGGCGGATGTCGGGGATCAGCAGGTCGTCCAGGTCCACGTCGCCCGCGTGCTGCGAGGAGACGACGACCGTGTCGAGGCGCACCGGGCGGTCACCGTCGTACTCGACGGTGACCTGGGTCTTGCCGTCGGGCCGCAGGTAGGGCACGGTCCCGTCCTTGCGGACCTCTGCGAGCCTGCGGGCCAGCCGGTGGGCCAGCTGGATCGGCAGCGGCATCAGTTCGGGTGTCTCGTCGCAGGCATAGCCGAACATCAGGCCCTGGTCGCCGGCCCCCTGCCGGTCGAGGTCGTCCTCCTGCCCGGCCACCCTGCTCTCGTAGGCGGTGTCCACGCCCCGGGCGATGTCGGGCGACTGGGCGCCGATGGACACCGAGACCCCGCAGGACGCGCCGTCGAAGCCCTTGTGCGAGGAGTCGTAGCCGATGGAGAGGATGCGGTCGCGCACCAGTTGGGCGATGGGGACGTAGGCGGAGGTGGTCACCTCGCCCGCGACCTGCACCAGGCCCGTGGTGATCAGCGTCTCCACGGCGACCCGGGCGGTGGGATCGGCCCGCAGCAGGGCGTCGAGGACGGTGTCGCTGATCTGGTCGGCGATCTTGTCCGGGTGTCCCTCGGTCACCGACTCCGAGGTGAACAGGCGTAGGGCCATCACACGTCCTTCGTCTGCGGGGCGGGCGCGCCGGCCGGGACGGCCGCCGGGGGTGGGCCGAACCAGTGGTGCAGCGCCTCGGACAGCCCGTGGGCCCCCGAGGTGGTGGAGACCCAGGCGGCGTATCCGTCGGGGCGTACCAACAGGGCCGTCACGGAAGCGAGTTCGTCGTCCGCCCCGTCGGCCGGCTTGAGGGCGGCGGTGGTGACCGTCACCCGGCCGTGCCACGGAGCGGCGGCCTCGCGCACCGCCGGGTCGTCGGCCAGGTCGAGCAGGACTCCGCGGGCGGAGTGCAGGAGCCGGGTGGTGGTGGTCTCCCCCGCGGGCCCGGCCAGCACCCGTCGTGCGACGCGGCGGCCGGCCAGTGGGTGCCCTCCGCCGGTGTCGTAGCGCACGTCGAGGCCGCTCACCGCTCCGGCGAGATGGCGCTTGACGTCGTCGTACTCGATGAGTTCGGCGAACAGGGCGCGCAGTGGATCCGACTCGCGCCCGCCGAGGAAGACGGTGCCTTGGGCACGGGTGTTCGTCAGCAGCCGGGCGCCGGCCGGGTGGCGTTCGGAGTGGTACGTGTCGAGCAGCGAGTCGGGTGCCGTCCCCCGCGCGACCGCGGCCAGTTTCCAGCCGAGGTTGACGGCGTCGAGTATGCCGGTGCTCATGCCCTGGCCGCCGGCCGGCAGGTGGATGTGGGCGGCGTCGCCCGCGAGCAGTACGCGCCCGCTGCGGTATGCGGCGGCCTGGCGGGTGGCGTCGGTGAAGGAGCTCACCCACTCGGTGTCGGCGTCGGCGATGTCCTCGCCGGTGAGTCGCCGCCACGCGGCGGCGACCTCGGCGAAGCCGGCGGGTGCGTCGTCGTCGCGGGGCGGGCTGCCGTCCGGGCAGACGATGATGCGGTCCACCTCGTCGGTCAGCGGAGCGGCCATCACCATGCCGTGCTCCAGACGTTCGCCCAGCGGCCGGGGGCGCAGCGACCGGCCGACGACGTCGGCCAGGTACATCACACGGGAGGCGGGAGTACCGGGGAAGGCGATGCCGGCCGCCTCGCGGACCGGGCTGCGCCCGCCGTCGCAGCCCACCAGGTAGGCGGCGCGCAGCCGGCGCTCGCCCTCCGGAGTGCGTACGGTGATCTCCACCGAACCGTCGTCGGGTCCGGCGCCCCGGTGCAGTTCGGCGAATTCCCATCCGCGGTGCACATGGGCCCCGCCTTCGACGGCCCAGCTCTCCAGCACGGCCTCGGTCCGGGACTGGGGTATGCCGCGGGCGCCGAAGTGGGCGCCGGGCAGCACGGTGTAGTCGAACCGGACGCCGCCGAAGTGGCCCACCGGGCTGGTCTCGGGCGTACCGCACGGTGCGAACCGGGACAGCAGCCCTCGCTGGTCGAACGTCTCCATCGCCCGGGCGGTGAAGCCCAGCCCCCGGGACTGCCCGGTGGGGGCGGTGAGGCGTTCCAGGACCTCGACGCGTACGCCGCCGAGGCGAAGTTCGCCGGCGAGCGTGAGGCCGGTGGGGCCGGCGCCGACAACGATGACGTCGGTGTCCAGCGCCTCGGTGTCCGGTGCCTCGGCGGTCACGGGCCGGGTGTCCGCCGCGGTCCTGCGCTCCGTCGCCATGGCCGTCAGCCCGTCGCCGCGGAGCGCGAACGGGTCACCCGGTAGGTGTTGGCCTGCCGTCCGGTGACGAGGGCGCGGGCGCGGTCGCGGCCCGCGCGGACATCGGCGGGCCGTTGCTCCTCGGGCAGCGTGTGGAAGGCGTCGTAGTGCTCCTTGCTCTCCCACTGGGCGTAGTTGACGACGAAAGTGCCGTCCAGGCCGCGGAAGTAGGTGTGCGAACGGTAGCCGGGCACCGTCCTGACCCACTCGTCGGGCACGGCCAGGGTGTCGAGGAGTTCTTGCTGGTCCTCCGGCCGGGTGTCGAGCACGATGAGCACGGTGTGGTCGTCCCGGTCGGGCGAGAACTCGATGGGACCCTCCAGCGCGGGGTGATGCTGGGTGAACGCGAGCTCCGTCTTCAACTGCCTGACGGTGCGGGCGAGTTTATGGAAGAGGGGCACGGTCTTCTGCTGGAACTTCTGGCCCTCGTAGCGGGCTTGGAGATCGGCGGCACTGCGCCACTGGATGAAGTTGGCGGTGCCCGGGGAGTCCACGCCCGCGTGCAGCGTCGAGGAGATCCAGCCGGGGTAGTCGGCGTTGTCGACGATGTCCCGCATGGCTTCGAGGACCTCGTCCTGGAGCTCGGGGGTCTCCGTCTCGAAGACGTTGAAGAGGGTCAAGTAGTGGTCGTCGGGCGTGATGAGGGGCATGGTCTTTCCTCCGTGAACAGGGATCGGGTCTGCGGCGGTGCGGAGTCCCGCCGCCGTGGGACGGTCGGCGTCGTCCGGTGAACCTGGGTGAAAAGGTCGTTCGGGGCCGGGGTACGAGGCGTCACCCGGCCGGGAACCACCGGGTGAGCGCGTCGTGGAATTCCTTCCGGTGCGTGTCGGCGCGGGCACCGGCCAGGACGACGTGGCCGTCGGGGCGCACCAGGGTCCAGCCGTCGTCGGGTCCCTCGCCGGCTTCTCCCGGCGCGAAGACGGGGACGGCCCTGTCGAGGTGATCGAGTGACCACGCGTCGAGGTGATGCGCTCCTGGAGCACACCCATCTCGTCGGCCAGGGTCGGCTGGTAAC
>NZ_JBSFVR010000126.1:0-19704 GCF_053592415.1 Streptomyces sp. NPDC002690
GGCGTCTTCACCGGCGCGTACGCGACCAACCCGGTCAGCGGCGACCAGGTCCCCGTCTTCATCGCCGACTACGTCCTGATGGGCTACGGCACCGGATCGCTCACCTTGAGTGGCGAGGGCGCGGGCAAGGCGGAGCTGGAGCAGTGACTGCGCCGCGGGGTGTTGTGCGCGCACGAGGGCGCGCCCCAGGATGTTGGCGGCCGTACGCGGATCGGCTCGCCAGGATGCCTGGTACGCAATGTCGCCGAGAAGGGCAGCGCCCAAGTCGTGGTCGCCGATGGCGTGGGCCGCGTGCAGCCCGCCGATCCAGTATCGGGCGGCCTCGCTGTGGTGGCCGAGATCGAACCGGTGCCAGCCCACGGTCTGCGCGAGTTTCGCGCCCAGGGTGTGCAGCCGCACGTTGAGCGGGTCGCTGTACCGTGCCTGCTCGATGAGGTTGGTGACCGTGCTCAGCAGGGCGTCGAGTATGGGTGCGGTGTGCTGGCGTTCCTCGGTGGCCTGGCTGGTGAGGCCGGCCGCGGCAACTTCGAGCGAAGTGACGAGTTCTTCGCCGATGAACTTGCCAGCGTATACGTCATTGGTCACACGGGCAGGAGAGTGGGTCGCTGCCCAGGTGCTGGCCAGAGCTATGAGAGCGGCGCCAGGGACTGCGGTCACGATGATGCGGCGGGTCTGGTCCATGGTCGATCGCATTGCCTCTCGCAGCGCTGGAACGGTGGCCCCGAGTTCCGTCAGTTCGGCCACCGTAGCTGTCTGCTGCCGGGCTGCCGCGCTCACCGGGTTCTGAGGAACGCGGTCTCCGTTCATGCCGAGCTCGGCATCCGAGGAAGCACCCAGCAGGGCTCGAAGGGCAGCACGGACATCCCTGTGAGGCCACCGGATGACGCCACGCTCCAGGCGGGACACGACCTTGGCATCGAAGCCTGCCGGGGACGGTAACCCGTGGTCAGCGAGCCAGCGATGAACATGGTCGGCGGTTTCCCGCTGCGTCCAACCCTGCTTCGCTCTGGCGTCGCGCAGGGCGTCATTGGTACTCAATCGCATCTCCTGACGAATCGTCAACAGGGGCTCGATAGCGCTGCGTTAGCCCAGAATTCGAACACAAATTGCCCCCCTAAAATGCCGTTCCCGCTCCACCCGATCGGGTGAATCCTCGTTCCAGTGGGGAGCAAGCTCCTCGCTTCGCTGGCTTCGGCGCCGCGATTCGGCGCGTAGGGGGATTGGTATGGGCTTCCAGGTAGAGCGGACCGGTATCGAAGGGGCGTTGCGCGTTCGCGGTGCCCTCCACGAGGACGACCGCGGCGCCTTCCGTGAGATCCACTCGGCTCGGTGGAGCGGTGCGACAGGCAGACAGTTTGTGCCGGCGCAGACGAACGTGTCGGTCTCACGCCGCGGGGCTCTGCGGGGCATCGCCTACAGCGAGGTCCCGCCGGGTCAGGCCAAGGTCGTCACCTGCTTGACGGGCGCGGTCCTGGACGTGGTGGTGGACCTGCGTGTGGGGTCGCCGACGTTCGGCGAGTGGCGCATGCACGAGCTGCGCGAGGACACCGGCGTCTCGGTGCTGATCGAGGAGGGACTCGGGCACGCCTTCGTGGCCCTGGCCGACCAGACCACCATGCTCTACCTACTTTCCAGCCCTCACAACCCCGGCCGTGAGCACTCCGTGAACGCGCTGGACCCCGGCCTCGCCATCGCCTGGCCGACCGGCCTGCCCGCGATCCGGTCCGAGCGAGACCTGGCGGCCCCCGGCTTGCACGAGGCCGCCGCCGCCGGACTGCTGCCCCACTTCGTCCCTTCGCGGTGACGGGTGCGCCGACCGCACCCCTTCCCCGCTCTCCCTCACCAACCCACCGTCTCTCTGGTCAGAAAGACAGGTAGCCCATGCGCAAGATCCTCGTCACCGGCGGAGCCGGCTTCATCGGCTCCCACTTCGTCGACCGGCTCGCCCAGGACGACTCCGTCACTCAGGTGACCGTGCTCGACGCCCTCACGTACGCCGGCAGCATGGCGAACCTCGGCGACGCCCTGCGAAGCCCGAAGGTCCGCTTCGCACACGGCGACATCTGCGACAGCCGCCTGGTGTCGTCGGTCCTCCCCGGCCACCAGGCCATCGTTCACTTCGCGGCCGAGTCGCACGTGGATCGCTCTCTCACGGACGCCGACGCCTTCGTACGCACCAACGTGGTCGGCACGCAGGTGCTGCTGAACGCGGCGTGCGAGCACAGCATCGACCGGTTCGTGCACGTCTCGACCGACGAGGTGTACGGCTCCTGGGCGTCCGGCAGCGCCAAGGAGACCGACCCGGTGCGGCCCTCCGTTCCCTACGCGGCCTCGAAGGCAGCCAGCGACCTGATGGCCCTGTCCGCGTTCCAGACGCACGGGCTCCCGGTGTGCGTGACCCGCTCCTCGAACAACTACGGGCCGCGCCAGTACCCGGAGAAGGTCATCCCGCGCTTCGTCCGCCAGTTGCTGTCCGGGCAGCCGCTGACGATCCACGGAAGCGGCCAGCACCTGCGCAACTGGCTCCACGTCCGCGACAACGCCGCCGCGATCGACCTCGTTCTGCGCGAGGGAACCCCCGGCGACGTCTACAACATCGGCGGTGGCACCGACCTGGCCACCCGCGACCTGGCCGAGCGCCTGGTCGACCTGTGCGGGGGGCCCGCAGAGGCCATCCGCTTCGTCCCGGACCGGCAGGCCAACGACCTGCGCTACGCGATGAACTGGGACAAGATCCGGGCCCTCGGGTTCACGCCGGCTCACGACCTGGAGGCCGGCCTGCGAGAGACCATCGGCTGGTACCGGAAGCACGCCGACCGGTGGAGTACGGAGCCGGTCACGTCGGTGGTGCTGGCCTCATGAGCCGCCGCATCCTCGTCACCGGCGTCGGCGGAGCACCCGGGCTGGACCTGGCCCGCTCGCTGCTGCGCTTGGGCTGCCACGTCGTGGCCACCGACGCCAACCCACGCGCTGCGGGCCTGCTCCTGCCCGAGGTCACCGCGATCACCACCCATCGGGCCGACCACCCGCAGTTCGCCGAGCAGTTGCTGGAGCTGTGCCGCCGCCACCGGCCCGACGCACTGGTCTCCGCGGTCGAACACGACCTGCCGGCCGTCCTCACTCTGCGCGCGGAACTGGCCCGCGAGGGGACGCGCACCTGGCTCCCCAGCGACGCAGCCGTCCTGCGCTGCACGGACAAGTCGGCGTTCCACCAGGCGATGCGCCACCACGGGATACCGACGCCCCGCACCTGGTCCTCCACGGAGCTGACCGATGTTCCCGCCGGCGTGGATCTGGTGGTCAAGCCCCGGCGCGGCCACGGCTCGCAGAACGTGATCGCCTGCCGCACCGTCGCGCAGGCCCGCGCCGTGTGCGACGTCGTTCCGGACCCGCTGGTGCAAGAGCGGGTCGAGGGGCGCGAGTTCACCGCGGACGCCATCGTCGACGACACCGGGCAGGCGTCGGTCATCCTGCGCGAACGGCTGCTGGTCAAGGGCGGCCTGTCCCACGCCGGCGCCACCTTCACCGACACCCAGGTCGCTCAGCAGGTTCGCGCCGCCCTGGCGGCGGTGCAGGCCCGCGGAGCCTCTTGCGTGCAGGGGTTCATCACCGAGCAGCCCGGCGACCAGCGGGTCCTGCTGACTGAGATCAACACCCGGGTCGCCGGGGGCTTCCCGATCGCGGAGGCCGCCGGCGCCGACATCACCGGCCAGCTGCTCGCCGGACACCTCGGCGAGCCCATCGACCACGACCGGCTGACCTACCAGCCTGGCGTCACCGTCACCCGCTACGTCGAAACCCTCCACGTCGACCGCACCGAACGGAAGGACTACCCGTGACCACGACTCCCTCGCCCCTACGTGCGCCCGAGGGCGCCGGCAGGGGCGCCCGCCCCTTCTTGCACGGAACCGAGTACGACGCCGTCGCAAAGGTCCTCGCTTCCGGCCACTGGGCGCACGGGCCCGAGTCGGAGAGCTTCGAGCGGGAGCTGGCGTCCTACCTCGGCGTCCCGGACGTGGTCACCGTCGCCTCCGGAACGGTCGCGCTGTCGATCGCGCTGATCGCCGCCGGCGTCGGGCCCGGCGACGAGGTCGTGGTCCCCTCGCTCACGTTCTGCGCCTCGGTGCAGGCTATCCTCGCCGCGGGCGCCTTCCCCCGCTTCGCCGAGGTCGACCCGGACACCCTGTGCGTCACGCCCGAGACCGTCCGCCAGGCCCTGACCTCGCGCACCCGGGCGGTCATGCCCGTCCTGTACGGGGGCCGCCCGGTCGACCTGACGCCCCTGCACCCTGTCCTCGACGCCCAGGGCATCCACGTGGTCGAGGACGCCGCGCACGCTTTCGGCTCGGAGGCCAACGGCCGGATGGTCGGAGCCGGCGCCCAGGCCATCACATGCTTTTCCTTCGACCCGTTGAAGAACCTGACTTGCGGCGACGGCGGCGCACTGGTGCCGCGCACCGCGCAGGAGGCGGAGGCCGCTCGGACACTGCGCGCCCTGGGCATCAAGGCGACCTACCAGCAACGCGCGCAGACCACCGGCTACGAGGTGGCAGGCTTCGGACTGCGGGCCCACCTCCCGTCGATCAACGCCGCCATCGGACGAGCCCAGTTGCACGGCTTCGCCGAGGTGGTGCGGCGCCGACGAGAACTGTGGGCGGCATACGGCGCCGCAGTGGCCGACGTGCCCGGCGTCCGGGTGCTCCACCAGGACATCGAGGCGATCGTGCCGTTCAACTTCGTCGTCCTGGTACCCGAACGCGACCGCGTCTTCCACGCGTTGCGGGAGCAAGGGGTCGGGGTGGGGGTCAACTATCCTGCCAACCACGTCCAGCCCGCGTTCTCCCGCTGGCACCGCGACCTGCCCGTCACCGAGGACGTCGCCGGGCGCATCCTGTCGCTGCCCTTCCACCCTGAGATGCACAAGGGCGACGTGGCGTTCACCGCCGCCGCGCTCACCGACGCCGTCCGGGGCGCGCGGGGGCCACGGTGACGGGGACCGAGCCCGCCCGGAAGTTGCTGGTCGTCTGCTACGGCAACCACTGCCGGTCGCCACTGGCCGCCGCGGCCCTCGCGCGCAGCGGCGGCCCTGCCGTCACCGTGCGGTCGGCCGGCATCCACGACCGCTGGGTCGGCAAGCCCGCCCACGAGCTGATGGTGCAGGCCGCCGACCGGCAGGGCTTCGACCTGTCCGGCCATCGGGGCGCCCAGATCACGGACGCGGACATCGACTGGGCCGATGCCATTCTGGGCATGGACGGGCGCAACATCGGCGACCTGAACCGGCTTGTCGGGCCCGCCCACACCTCCAAGATCAGCCTGCTCCTGGGGGACACCGAGATCCCTGACCCGTGGGGGCAGGACCCGGCCGGGTTCGCCGCCTGCGCGGACCTCATCGTGACCCGCACCCGATGGCCGCGCTGACACCGGCACGCGCACCGAGGGGAGCGACCGGCCGAACCGGCGCTCTCCTCGGTGCGGCAGGCGTCAGAGCCTTACGCCGGGGTGTCGTCGGCAGCGGCCAGCAGCACGTCCACCAGGCGCTCGGCGGCGTCCGGGCGGCCGAACCCGCGGGCCTGATCGGCCATCTTGGCCCGCAGCCCCTCATCGGCCAGCAGCGTCTCGACCTCCCGCAGCAGCGCTTCGGGGGTCACGTCGTCGACCATCGCGATGGCGGCCCCGGCCGCGGCCAGGTGCTGCGCGTTGTGGACCTGCTCATTGCCTGCGGCCGTCGCGAGCGGAACGTACACCGTCGGTTTGCCGAGCGCGGTCAGCTCGGCGATGGTGCCGGCGCCGCTGCGGGCGATCACCAAGTCCGCCAGTGCCAGGATGTCCGGGAGCTCAGAGCCGATGAACTCGGCCAGGTGGTAGCGCCCAGCAGACGGCGGCATCGCCGCCGCCCGGGCACGCAACTCCTCGACGCTCGTCGTGCCGCACTGGTGCACGACGTTGGCGCGATCCAGCAGCTGCGGCAAAATCGCGAGGACGGCCCGGTTGATCTGGACGGAGCCCTGCGCCCCGCCGGTGACGTACACCGTCGGCAGCCGCCTGTCGAAGCCCAGCAAGTCTGCGGCCCGCTGCGCGTGGCCCGACAGGATCTCGGGCCGGATGGGGTTCCCCGTCACCACGGCGTTCGCGCGAGCGCGCGTAGGCAGCAGGTCCAGGGTGCTCTCCGAGGACACGGCAAACGCGGTGGCTGCGCGGGCCAGCCCCCGGTTGGCCAGCCCCAGGCGGACTGTCTGCTCGTGCACCACCAGCGGTCGCCGGCACATCCTCGCTGCCAGCCCGACCGGCACAGCCACGTAACCGCCGGTCGCCAGCACGACCGCGGGGGCGAAGCGGGCGACGATCGCCCTGGCCTGGGCCACACCGCGCGGGACGTTCGCCATGTCTTTGACGTTCTCCGCCGACACCATTCTCAGCGGATTGGCCGACCGGCGGATCTTGCCCGTCGCCACGCACGCGAAATCGATCTCGTTAGCCGCAGCGACACGGGACTCCAACCCGCCCTCCACCCCGACCCAGAGCACCTGAAGCTCACGGTCCCTGGCGGCAAGCCGGGTGCGAAGCGCCTTCACTGCGGTCAGGGCCGGGTAGGTGTGCCCGCCGGTGCCGCCCCCCGTCACGATCAGGCGGAAGGGCGTCGTCTGATGGGGCACTACGTACTCCTCGGTCGCTCACGGGACCCGCCGGTGACGAACGCGGCCGGGGTCCCCAACGTACGCGACACGACCGGACCAAATAGCCGGAATCAGCCAAACGCCACACCGAGGACCGGGCCACCACACACCCTCTGCCGGTCCTCCCCCGACATGCCCTGGAGGGCCTACCCCATGAGCTACGCCGACGCCTCTCGCACCGAGATCCAGCCCGACCGCACTGCCCGCCTCAAGATCATCGACGCGTGTGGAATGGCCTGCCAGTTCTGCCACAACGAGGGAACCCCCGTCACGAGCGACAACAAGGGACGCAGCCCCCAGGAGTACACCGGAACGCCCGGCCGAACGGGCCGCGTCGCCATCTACACCGCGACCAACAGCTCCTCGTTCCTGGCCGACCGAATCGACCCCGGACCGGACTTCGCCAACGCCCTCACCGTGCTGCGCGACCGTCTCGACACCACCAACCTCCACTTCACCGGCGGCGAACCCACCCTCCATCCCGCCCTGGACTCCCTCGTCGCCCAGGCCGTGCGGAGGGGCTTCACCCTCAACATCACCTCCAACGGCGAGAACGGTGCCGCGGTCATGAAGGACTGCGCCAAGGCGGGGCTGAAAAGGATCAACCTCTCCGTGTTCGGCACCACCGCGACCGAACTCGCTGCCGTGCAGGCCGAGCGCTTCAACTCCGAACGCCTCGCCCAGCGCAAACTCGACGCCCTCGACGCCACCATCGAGGCCGCTTTCACGCACGGCGTCAAGGCGTCCGCGAACCTCGTCGTCGCCGGCCCGGACCAGATCCCCCGCGCGCTCCACATCGCCCGCCACTACGGGGCTCGCGTCACCGTGCGCCTGCTGCTGAACCTGGAGACCGCGCAGGCCTCCCGCGAAGCCATCATGGCCACCCTCGGCGAACTCGGCGCTGAGCCGGACCTGCGGATCGTCGCCGCCGGCGCCAGCAACGTCCAGACCCGCTACCTCCTTCCCGACGGCCGCCGCATCTACGCCAAGGGCATCGACACCGTCCGCCTGCCCACCACGTGCACCGGGTGCCTGTTCAACACGCCCGAGGCATGCCAGGAGGGCTACTACGGCATCCGCATGTACAAGGCCGTCAACGGCCCCTACATGCTCGGCGTCTGCATCCGCCGCATGGACCTGTGCCAGCCGCTACACGCATTCGTCAACAGCTCTCTGGCGGATGAGGTCCGGGGCCTGCGCCAAGACGAGTTGGCCCGCCTCGTCGCGTTGCACCCCGGCGCCGCAGTCGCCCACTGAGCCGTTTCAGCGTTGCCTCTCCAGTGGCAGAACGGCCTTGGTGATGACCGTCATGCGGTTGGGGCTGACGCAGGATCTGCGGAATATCTGCCAGGTCTTCTCTACGGGCTCAGAGTCGTGCGCGCTGCTGGCGGCGCGGGGTGGGTGTGGTCCACCACGTTCCGTTTGGCGTACGAGGAATTGGGCTTCGGAGCTGAGGGCTCGGCGGTCTCATCGGCATCGACGTGCTGCTGGACTCGCAGTCTCGTCTCCTTCTGGAGGCTGGCCACGCGGTGGTTTGCGCCGTGGGCCGTGCTGCGAGTCTTGACGGCCTCGGCCCGGAGCTGCTTGGCTGCTTCGTTGTCCTTGGCCTTGGCTCGCCGAAGCAGAGCGACCTCTTCCTGCTGCGGCATGTCCGCTTCCCTCAGCACAGCTTCGTGCTCGTTGACCGGTCCGGCCTGCCAGGTGACTTCCTGGAGTCGGGTGTCCATCTGCTCCAGCTCCTGGAACATCCCCTCACAGACCCGAAGGAGTGCTTCCCGGTCCGCCTCGGCGGCAGCACGCTCGTCACCGCGAAGTGCCGCCCGCCCGAAACGGCCCGTCGCGGACAGTTGCTGTTCAAGCCCCTCGATACGGGCCTCGGTGCTGGTCAGTCGAGCAGTGCGTTCCGCGATAGTGCCGTCCAGCAGCCGGACTTCGCGGATGGCCACGGCCCGTTCGGCAACGTCCTGATGACGGCGTTGGAGCGCGAGCGAATTGGGGCCTGCACCGGCATCAGCCAGCTCTTCTGCCCGCTCGGCGGCTGCTTCCGCCTTGTCTGCCGCCGTCGTTGTGGCGCGAGCGGCAATGGCGGCCTTCCGCACAGCGTCACGCAGCGCCGAGTTTCCGAGGTGCGCGTATGGGCGGTCTGTCGTCGGCGCCGGTACCGAGGGTGTGGTCGGCTCTGTGGTCGGCTCAGCGCTCGCCGGTGCGGGGCGGTCCTCGTGCTCCGGAACCGGTTCGGGAGTGTCTGCGTCGTGGTGCTCGTCGATGCGGGGGGCGCGCGGGATCGGGAGGTCTGCTACGACCTGGCGGACGTGGGCGGGCACCGCGTCCTTCGGGAGTTCGGTGAGGACCATGCGTTCCTCGGTGCCGGTCTCGATCTCGCGGATGAGGCCCGCGACGGCGCGGTCAAGCTGTTCCTGGTCGGTGAGTGCGTCGCCGTGCCGGGCGCGGTCGGCGTCGGTCTCGTAGACGGAGAGCGGCAGGAAGAGGTGGGACTCCGTCTTGTCGCGGCTCATCATCGTGTAGAGGGCGTTCGCCTGGGCGCCGGGTCCGTAGACCAGAGCCTCTTGGACGGTGAGACCCTGCGACTTGTGGCCGGTGATCGCGTATCCGAGGCTGAGGCCCCCCTGCGCGATGTAGTCGGCGTCGACCCATTCGGCAACGTCGCGGTGGCCGTCCTCGGTCTTCTCCCGCCACTCCACCAGCAGCCGGCGGTCCTTGTCCACGGCTCGCACGAGTGCGCGGAACCCATTCAGGACATCTTCACTCGCGCCTCGGCTCTTCTTGCCCCGGTAGTCGTTGACCCGAAGGAGGACCTGGTCACCGACGGACAGGGTCAGCTCGCCGCCACCGGGCAGCGCGTAAACGTGCTCAGGGCCGGTGAGATCGCCGGTCTCCTTCCGCAGTGCGCGGGCGCCGGTGTTCAGCTCTTCCACGATCTCGTTGGTGGCGGCGAGCATGAGGAGCTGCTGCACGGCGGTGTGGTCGTCGGCGTGCGCGGCCCGCTTGTCGGCCCAGACGGTGAGCATCGCGGCGAGGGTGGTGTCCTTGTCCGCGAGAGCGTGCACGCGGCCGGTCCCGGTGAAAGTCCGAAGGGCTTCCACGCGGTTGTCGTCGCGCCACAACTCCAGGGCCCGGCGTTCAACCATGTCCTTCTGACGGAAATTCTGGCTGAGGGTGAGCCCGCCCACGAGGTGGTGCACGGCGGCGAAGCTGCCGCCGATGCCGGGCGAGTGGAGCTGCTTGGGGTCACCGATGCCGACGACCTTCGTGCCGGTTTTCGCGGCGTGGGTGAGGAGTTCGGCGATGTCGCGGTCATCGCACATCGCGGCTTCGTCCACGACCAACACGTCCACGCCGGTGAGGCCGGGGCCTCCGGCGCGGATGCCGGTGAGCCACGACGCCAGGGTGCGGGACTCGATGCCTGCTTCGGCCCTTAGGTTCGCGGCAGCGACGGCGGCCGTGCTCGCGCCGGCGACGACGAGGCCGTGCGCCTCCCATGCCTGGCGCGCGGCGTCCATGATCGTGGTCTTGCCCGCACCCGCGATGCCCACCACGGCGTCGATTCCGTGCCCGGCTGTGAGCAGTCGTTCGAGGACGGCACGCTGTTCGTCGGAGAACGTGAAGCTGCCGCCGTGCTGGGCTTCGACGGTGGACAGCGTCATGTCGACCGTGTCGTTGCTGACGACGGCGGCCTGTGTGCTGAGCCGGTTGGTGGCCTGGGAGACGATCAGTGCTTCGGCCGCCACAACATCCGCCGTGGTGTACCGGTCGGCGTGCGCGAAGTGCTGGGCACCCTTCGGGTTGAGTTGGACCGCGTACCCGGACTGCCTGAGTACGGAGTTGGTGAGCGCTTCGGCCTCGGCAGCGTCCGCGACGCCGTACGGGAGGGCGTCCAGCACGGCGGAGATGGCGGCGGCGTGCGTGAACGCCTTGGAGTGACTGGTCAAGCCGGTCTTGGAGTCGAAGACCTGGGCGCACAGCTCGTCCAGAGTGGGGTTCTGGTCCGCTCGGTCCCGTTCCATCGCGCTGGCTGCGATGGCGTCGGGGTCGTCTCCAGCCGCACGGCCCTCGGCCTGCCAGTAAGCGCGGAGAATGTCGTCCCCGACCCCGGCGGCCTCGCCGTTCTTCGCGGCCTTGGACGCGGTGGAAGCGGCGATGCGCTCGCGGGTCGTGGCGCTGTCGTAGTCGACGCCAAGTTTCGTCAGCAGGTCCCGGACTTGGCTGTCGCGCTTACTGAACAGCCGGATCGTGGCCTCGGGGATCGCTGCGATCTCCCACGCGCCAGTCCGCTCCTCGCGGCGGAAGCTGATGCCGAACGTGTCGGTCAACTCCCTGCGAATGCGGGCATTCATGAGGGACTGGGTCGCCCGGGTGTGCCGGTGGAGGTCGCGGCCTCCGCTGGCCATCGTGGACCACTTACCGTCGGTGCCCTTGACCATGTTCGCGAGGGTGAAATGCAGGTGGAAGTGGGGGTCTCCGTACGGGGCACCGTCGACGGGGCGGGCGGCGCGGTGGACCATCATCCAGCCGGAGAAACCGCTCGTCTTCACGGTCTCGGCTTCTTCACCGTCGCCGTGGTGGCCGCGCATGGCGTACGCGGTCCACCGCTCCAGCGCACCGATGGACTCCCGGCCGGCGGCCGTGTAGATGCCCTCGACCTGGGCGGCGATCTCATCGGGCGCGTACGCGAGGAACGCCGACTTCGACTTCGACAAGTCCAGGGTCACGTCCGCGCCGCGGTTGCCGACTTGCACGCGACCTTCGAGGAGCGCGGCCTTGATCTCCTCGGCGTCCCACACGTCCTCGGGCGTGAGCCCCGCGGCCTTGGCCATCGAGACGGCCTCGCGGACGTCCATCGGCAGATCCCGAAGACGGCGTGCGCCTTCGCCCTCGGTCTGTACGTACCGACGCTTCATCGACGCGGCGTCGAACAGGTCGGCGGGCTGCTGCCCGGTCTCGGTGGCGCGGGCCTCGACCGCGCGCAGAAGCGCGCGGGCGTCCAGTCGGCCGCCCGCTTCGGCGGTGACCGCCTTCTCCACCACGTCCTCGCCGTAGAGGCCGGCCGCATCGATCCCGACCGCGTCGGCGAGCTTCAACACCGTTGAGACGGGGACTCGGTGCGACTCTCCGAACCGCCGGATCTGGTTCTCCATCCGGCGGAAGGCGTCCTGCTTGCGCTTGGAGTCGAGCAGGGAGGCCGGGTTCACGCTGCGCGCGGCGGCGGTACGGCGGATGGCGCGGGCCAGCGGGGCGGCGGGGAGCTTGGCGGCTGGCGCGATGGCCAGCTTGGGGTCCACGAGGGTCTGCCCGGTCCGGGGGTCGTCCCCGAGCATCAGGCGCCGAGCGGCCGGGAACTGCTCCGGGGCGAGCACGCTGCCGGGCACGATGCCGAACTCGCTCAGCCCGCCACCGATCCAGACCAGGGGCCGTTCGCTGGCGTCCAGGTGGTAGTCCACCTGTCCGTCCGCGCTCCGGGCGGGGAGGGCCTGTCCGCCGTAGAGGTCGCGGGCGTCGAGCCCGGCTGCTGCGGCGACTTCGACGGCGTCGAACCCGGTGAACCGCGCAGCGCCCTTGCTGCGGAGGAGTCCGCGGGCGCGGTAGAAGGCGCGCTTGGCTTCGCGGTTCGCGAGGAGGGAGGCGGCGGGGGCACCGGCGGCTTCGGCCTTCGCCTCGATGGCGGCAATGAGCGGCGCGGCGTCGACCGCGACGGACTTGCCGCATCCGTGGCCGCCGGTGAGGCGGTACTCAACCTGCTCGTCGGAGGGGCCGATCATGGTCACCCATCCCATCGGCCCGCTCACCCCCCGCCTTCGACCGGTCAGATTCGGTCATCTTGGCTGATTGTATCGTCACGGAGTGACGATACCTTGGTCCTCTAATTCTGAGATCGCTGCGCGCGGGGACGGGGATCTCAAGATCCAACAGGGATGTGACCTCGGTGAATCGGTGATTGGTCGCCTGATCGCTGATGTGACTGTTACCTGCCGATAGGTGTGGGTGGCTCTGATGAGGACGGGTCGCCTAAGGGCGGAACCGAACAGAGCTGGAGTCGGGCGGAGTAGGCTTCCCGACGTGACCGACCCTCTTCCGATCATGCCCGCAGCGGAGTTCTCCGCGCTGCAAGAGCTGATGACGGGGTCCTGGGCACACAAGACAGCCGTCGACCTGATCCTGGCGACCAGCATGCTGTCCCACGGAGTCGACATCGACCGCGTCGGCGCTCTGAACTTGGCCAGCGCCCGTTTGAGCGACTGGGGGCAGTTCTGGGCTTTCCAGGCGAAGAACTCCTCCAACTCCCCAAAGTCTGAGGATGTAGCACGCCTCCTGCTCCGGACGGCGGAGGAGACCTTGGGTCTCCCGAGCAGCACATCCGGGCTCCTCCATGGGCTTGCCGATGCGCCACCTCCCGCCCAGCAGTACGTCGCCGATGGACAGCATCGGCTCGCGGGGCTGGAGTCCATCGTTTGGCACTCGGCCGGCGCAGGTAAGACCGCGACTTTCATCATTGACCTGATCGACCAGTTCAGTCATCGACTTGATGACCTCAGTCGGGGCGGACATGTTCCGAACTGGGCTGAGCTTCGACACCTTGCTGATGCCGCGTCCGCGCTCTCCGGATTGCTTCTGGTCCTCGCGCAGCGCCTTCTGATGGGTGGCGGCAAGTTCTTCGATCACCTCGCCGCTGTCCCGCCCAACGAGTCCTCGCCATGCGGTGTCCTGCGGCTGGCCGTACCGCGCGTGCCCCGCGCTCCCGGAGCGGGTCCGGTTCCCGGCCCGACCGAGTTCACCCTCGCTGCATAGCTTCGCGCGGGGGTACCGAGACCCGCGTGAGGTTGATCGTGATGATGTCCCACTGGTTGCTCCTCTACCTGCTGCTTCTCTCCCTATTGCTAATGCCCGTGCTCCTCTCGCACTACGGCCCACGAATTCGCCGACGTGCGCGACACATCCGGTCATGGGCGGCACGCTTGAAGCGACGGGCCGTCGCCGCGCTGCGGCGACGGCTGTGGCGCTGGCTGACGGAGCCCCCCACGGACGACGCCCCGGACGGCGCTCCCCCGGCCACTCCGTTGCACCCACGGCCCTGACCGGACACGCACATGGGGAGGGCCCCCACCTCTCTGAGGGGTGGGGGCCCTCCCCATGTGCACCGTCTACTTCACCGGCCAATCGCCGAACGGTACTGGTGTCTGCCCAGTTGCGTCCCGAACAGCTTCTTCGGTCCCACAAGCGGCGCAGATTCGAACGTCACGATCAACCGTGATCCGGGATCGGGCGGGTCGTTCACCGAGCGGGCCGCCGCAGCGCGGACAGGGGGTGTCGGGCACGGGTCACTCCTCGCGGTGCTCGCGGGCGGACTTGAGGATGAGGTTCCAGGTTGGGCGGGAGTAGGTCTTCTCCGTCTGGCCCTGGAGCTGGGGGATCAGGTCGGCGTTCTTCGCGCCGGGGTTCGCCGCGATGGCCTGCCGGGCGAGGGTCAGCCGCTCGTCTCCCTGGTAGGGGTAGGCCAGGCCCTTGCGGCCCGCGGTGCGCCCTCCGGCGTGCCCGCGGCCCTTGCGTTCCGCGAGGTAGTGCCACAGCCTCCACCGCTTCCACTTCGGCCGCCGCCGGGTCGGAAGCTCGTCCCAGTCGTCGGGCTCGGGCCACCCCTCGGGCGGGTTCTTGACGTAGTGGGAGACGGTGGCGGAGTCGGCGAATCCACAGATTTTCGCGGCTTCGGCGGGGCCCACCATCTCTTCGGGGTCGCCGTCGAGCTTCGGCGGATTGGTGGTGGCGGCGGCGGCACGCTGCCGCTGGAGCTCGTGGTGCCACGTCGCCCATGCGTCGCCGTCCCAGTGCATGACGCCGTTGATGGTGTCCGCGACGGGCGGGTGCCCGTTGTTCTCCCGGTCGGTCCAGAGGTTCTGAAGGGTCGGCTCGCTGATGCCGTGGACCTTGCGCAGGTCTGCGCGCGAGTAAAGCGTGCGGCCGGTCTTCGGGGACACGCTCGCCTCCTGTTCTCGGTCGCGGTCGTGACCGCGTTGTGTGGTTACGGGATGTCGTCCGGGTCGGGGGCCGGCGCCCATGTACGGCTGCCCGCCGATTCGAGTCGGGTGAGGGTGGCTATGTCGGCCAGGGGGACGGCGGCGGCCCAGTCGGCACGGCCGGGGTGGTCGACGGGGAAGTTGAGCACGATGTGCCGGCCGGTCGGGGGGAAGTCCTCGACGATGACGAAGGTGTCGTTCGGGTCGGCATCGATGCTGTTACCCGTGATGAGCTGGGCGACGTCGCCGGGCTGGGGACAGTCGGGGTGTCGGTCGCATAGCATGGTGGGGTTCTTTCTGGTGAGAGGACACTGACGGCCAGCGCCTTGTTGCCCTTGTGCGCTGGCCGTCGTCTGTTGTCTGGGGTGTGTCGTGCCCGCGGGGCACGCGGCCGGTCGGAGGTTGCCCGCTCCGCCGTCAGCGGAGTAATTAAACCACCTTTGGATTGGGTGGGGTGGGGCCCTGATCCGGACGACGGCGCTCATCAGAAGAGGGCCCCCTGATCTTCGGAGCGTTGGCCCCGGCCGACGGGCGGCCGAGGAACGCGGAGTTCGTAGCGGGGATGTCCCGCGTGCGGAGGGGCGTGGGCTTCGCGGCGGTACCGGCTCCACGCCACGACGGGGGCGCCCTGGTCGATCCAACCGGCCGGGTAGCTGGCGGTGAACTGGGCCCAGCGGCTCCGGCTCCGCGGCACTGCCCATCGGTCCTCGACGGTGGGGATCGGCGGCAACGTCCTCCAGCCGGGGAACGCATGGTCGTGTGCCTGCTCCACCGCCACGTTGTCACCATCCCCAAACCCGTCCCCGCAGTGCACGGGGCCTTCCCACGGGCACGCGAGACACCCGCCACGGAACTCCTGCTTCTCCCCCCGGCGGCTGGTCGGCCGGCTCCGGGAGAGCAGGGTCGGGGTGTGGTGTGCGGGCGTGTCCAGTTCGTGGCCGAGGTCGCTGTACGCGCCGCCGGGGTGTCCGGCCTGGATGTGCCACGCCTGCCCGGCGCTCTCTGGGCGGTGGCGCGTCCGCGCGTTGCGCACTCTCCAGTAGTACGTCTGCCGTGCCCGTGCTCCAGTCGGCTCGACGACGGTGGCGGTCACGGTTTCCTGCTTCCGACGGCGAGGACTTCGCGGAGCGGGTCCGCGAGCGCGGCCTGTTCGTCGGGGGCATCGAGGAACCGCGTCCCGTACGCACGGCGCACCGCGCGGCGGGCGTCCTGGTGACGGTCGAGCTCCGGGTAGTACGGCGACCGGTCGAGCACGTCATAGCCGTGCTGGGTGAGCACGTCTGCGATGAGCGACCGGACCTGAACCGGGTCAAGGGCGGAGAGGTCGTTTGCCCTCGGGGCCGCGAGGAGTACGCGGATCAGCTCGGTCGCGCTGAGCCGGGGGTGGAGGGGAACGCTGAGCCGGTGGACGCCGTCCCGGCTGGGGGTGGCGGCTCCTCGGCGGCTCGGCGTCCTGGTGGTGCTTCGGTCTTCTGTCGTCTCGTCCATCGTGTGGGCCTTCGATGACTCGGGATGCTGGCGGGTGGCGGGGGTCAGAACACGGCGTGTTCGACGCGGGCGGCGGCGGTGCGGAACGCGTGGGCGGCGTCGGCGGCGGTACGGCCGGGCTCGCTGCTCCACCGGTCGATGGCCTCGCGGTGCCGGGCCTTGGCAGCGGCGGGGTCGGCGGCGTCGACGGGGTGACCGGTGAGGGTTTCCGCGAGGATGGCGAACGCCTGATCATGGGCACGGTCAATGCGGTCCCAGTCGTACGTCCGGCCGGCGGCTCCCCGCCCGTGGCCGGCGGCGACTTCGAGGGCGCCGCGCGGCCAGCACGGCAACGTGGCCGTACGGCCCGGACCGGCGAACAGACGGGGGCCCTGGTGAATGCCGACGTGTTCGATGTGGCGGGCGGCCCATTCCAGGATCGCGGCCGGGGTGTCCGCGATGACGATGCTTTCGGGGGTGTGGCGGGTCGGCACGGTGCTGTCCTTCGGGAGCGCGGGGGCGGCGGCGCGCTGCCGCCGCCCCTCGGTCGGCTGCTAGTGGTAGGCGGGGATCAGTCGGCGAACCTTGTCCTCTCCGATGCACCCACCCTTGTGACGGCGCGCGCTCGGCGGCTCTCCGTTGCGCCCGCGCAAGTGGCTCCAGAACTTCGGGCCTTGCCAGTCACACAATTCGCAGCTGAGGAACCAGTGGTTATCGCTGCCGGGGAACCCGGTGAGCACTGCCCGCCAGTGGTGGGCCAGGAGTCCCGCGAACGCGACCTGCGCGCCCTCGGTGTTGCGATCGTTGACCGGCATCCGCGGGTGCAGGAGGGGCACGGGCCCGCACAACGGCGTGGGGGCCTCGGCGAGCACCTGGTCCAGGGGGACGGCGCCGATCCGACCGGCGGCGTACTCCTCCGCGAGATGGGCAGCGGCCATATCGGTGCCGGGGGTCCCCTTGGGCGGGCGGCGGAGGTTGCGTTCGCCCTCGGTGGTGAGGACGAGCCAATCCCGGTGCCACCTGTAAGCGCGGCCTATGACCTGGTCTTCGCCAACGATCACGGGGTATCGGCACTGGATGTCGGGGGCGCCGACGCGGTACGTCGGGACAGTGGTGCTGCCCTCGGTCGCGGGGACGGGGAGGCTGCCCGCGTCGGTGACGGGGACGGTGATGGTCGCGGGTCGTTCGAGGAGTTGCGTGGTCATGGTGCCCTGTTCTGGTGAGAGAGGGGCCCGCCCCCGGCGTGCTCGACCACCGGGGGACGGGTGGGGGTTTGGTTACGCGGCCTCGGCCGGGGCCTGCGGGGCGGCGGCCCATTCACGGCGCGGAGTGATGCCCAGCTCGTCTAGGACCGGGGCATGGCTGCCGTTGTCCGGGACCCATTCCCAGTCGGCGCCTTCGGTGCCGGGCTGGTCGGTCCAGGTGAGCATGTAGGAGCGGCCGGAGGTGCGGGGGTCGCCGCATACGGCCTGTGCCTCGCGGCGGGTCATGGCCCACAACGCGCGCCGCTTGCGGGAGCGGCTGGAGCCCTTCGAGGCGATCAGCACCAGCGCCATTCCGTCCAGCCAGTTCGCACCTGCGGCGGGGGCCGCTGCGGCGGTCGGCTTCACGACCGGCACCGGTTCCTCGACCGCCGGGGACTGCTCGGCCGGTTCCTGCGCCTCGGTGACCGGGGCCTGGGGCGGCTGCTGCATCTCGTCAGCGCTCTTGCGCCCGGACACGCCGTCGTACGGGGCGGTCCATGTCCAGTCGTCGTGCTGGTTGCCGGTGGCGCGGACGATGCGCTTGCCGGTGCCGTTGTGGATGTGCGGGATGGTCACGGACTTCGGGTTGACACGCAGGACCTCGTACCAGGTTCCGCGGTAGAGAACGAAGTCACCGCGCTTGAAGTCGGCCCGCGACCACACCTTGAAGCCATCGGCTTCGGCGTCCTTGATGATCTTCTCCCAGTGGGCAATCTCCTCGGTCAACTCCTGGCGCTCGATCTCCAGCTCCGGGTCTGCCGGGTTCCGGGAGAACCCCTTGGCGGACTGGCCGCGCTGCCACTTCTCCACCGCGCGGAGGTCGGCCCGCAGCTTGTCGAGACGGCGGAGCGTGCGGCCGGGGTCCTTCTTGACCTGCTGGTAATTCGCGGCGGCCTGCGCCCGGCCGCTCCAGTGGGAGGCGCGGTCACTCTCGCCGATGCTCTTGCGCATCGCGTCGTCCATCCGCGCGTGATCGCGGCGGGCCCGGCCCTCGGAGTGGTGACCGACGAGGATCGGCTGACCGAAGGCGAACCGCTCGGATATGTCGTGGCTCTTCTTCCTCGCGGCCTCGGAGGACTGGGCAGCGCTGGCGGCGTACCCCCCGAACCGGTCCGCGCGGCCTTCGGCCTTCTCCTCCCGCTCCTCCTCGGCCTCGCTGAAGCTCCGGCGGTCGGCGTTGTCGACGGTCAAGGTGACCTCGAACCCCTTCTCCCGGAGTCGCTGCGCGAGGAGTTCGAGCGAGGGGGTGTAGGTGGCGTGGTCGCGGCTGTGCGGGAGGTACCAGCAGTCAAGGTTCCTGCTCCAGCGGAAGGGCTGGCGCTGGGTGCGACCGTACTCACGGAGTCGCAGGATCTCGGCCGATCCGTCGCCCCGGTTGGTTCCCTCGATCAGGGTTCCTTCTCGGCGGGTGTGGGTGATCTCGATAGTCACTGAACTGGTCTTTCCTGGTGAGAGTTTGTGGTCCGGCCGCAGGGCGGACCGTGCGTTGGCAGCGGCGCTGCGCCACCGGCGCGGGCCGTGAGGGACGATCGGCTCGCGGGTCGTCGCGCCTGCGCGACGACAGGGGCAGTCGCGCCCCCGCGGGGCGCGTCCGCTGCGGTCCGGTGCCCGTCGTCGGTCGGCGGAGCCGCCTGCGGCGGAGTCGGCCGGCGGCGGTGAACGCACCGGACCTGTCCTGCCGCCCCGAAGGGGTGTCCGTTGGGCTGCTGGTGGCCTGCCGGTCCGGAGGGTTGCCCTCCCCCGGACCGGCGGGCCTGGGTGTCAGCTGCGGTGGAGCGTCTGGCGGGCGGCCGGGTCGGCGTCGGCCAGTCCGGTCCGCTCGCGCCATGCCTGGCGGACGGCGGTGCGGAGCGCGTCTCCGTCGTCGTAGGCGAACCGGCCCCGGCGCAGGCTGCGGGCGATGTCGCGGAACACGTCCGGGTGCATCGTGGTGAGCGTGTCGTCGAGCGGGGTCAGCTCGTGCGGGAACATCGCCTGGACGCTGTCGCCCGGCTGCGGGGCACCGAGGGTGAAGAACCAGACCACGGACATGGTGGCCTCTTCCGCGAACTCCGGCCCACCGAACGGGCCGACGACGACGGCCGGGCGGGTGTCGAGCTGGTGGCCCCGGAACCAGGGTCCGGCGATCACGAGCGTCGCGGTGGGGAAGTCCTGGACAGTGGGAGTCTGGTCGGTGGTGAGCATGTCGTATCCCTGTCTGGTGAGAGAGTCCGCCGGGGCCGGTGCACGGTGAGCAGCACGACCAGGTCCCACCGCTGCCCCCACGGGTCGGCGACACCGGCCAGCGTC
>NZ_JBSFVR010000127.1:0-19654 GCF_053592415.1 Streptomyces sp. NPDC002690
CACCAGCAACAGCTGCTCCAGCAGCCGGTGCGCGCTCCCCTTGGGCAGGGCACAGCCCGCGGCGATCTCGGTGAGCCCTGCCTCCCCGCCGCACCTGCGCAACGCCTCAAGGAGTGCGAACGCCCCCTCGATCACGCCCCGCCCTCGGTCCGTTCCCCGCCCCTGTTCCCTGCCCGCGTGTCGCGACATCTCTCCCCCAGCCGGTCACCGAGGCCGTACCCCTTCGTACGGCCGCCGGGAGAGAATGCCCGACCTTCACAGCGGGGGCACACCTCGCCACGCGCGAACGTGACCCACGGCACAACGGTCGCCCCTACCCGTGGGACGACAGGAGTGCGAGGGGGCTCGGTGGCACGGTGAGGGTGGTCGGCAGGCGGCTCCGGGTCTCGGTCCGGACCCTGCCTCGGACCGACACGGGCAGCCTGTTCCGGCTCGGTCGATCCGGTGCGCCCGGCCGTACAGGACCGCGTGCGGGCGAACGCGGCCCACGGCGCCTACCGGGGAGGTGGCGGCGGCAGTTCTCCCACCGCTGGGGTTGCGGGTGACGAGCGTGGCGTTCGCGAGGCGGTCGACCAGCGGTCGGCCGAAGCCGCCGATGTCGCCGCGCAGGTCGGGCGTGCGCATGCGAGGAACCCTCGGGCTCTGGTCGTGCACGGTGTCGTGGCGGGCGGTCAGCCGGCGCGTGCGGGGGGCACCGTCGCGGCGCAGGGTGTTGGTGACGGGCTCGGGCGCGACCAGGAACACCCGCCGAACTCGGCTCGGCCCGGGCCGGCACTTTCCGCCGCGGCGTCGCGTCGACCGCCGGCTCCGCCGCCCCGTGCGGCACCGTGGAACACGGCCGGTCCTGCGAAAGGTGCGTCCGTCGTGTTTGAGATCCGCGGCTCGGCGCAGACGTTGTCCTGACACAGCCTTTATAGAACCAGGTGGGAGACGTCATGGGCATCATTGCCTGGATCATCATCGGTCTGCTCGCGGGCCTCATCGCCAAGGCGCTCATGCCGGGCAAGGACCCGGGCGGCATCATCATCACGATGCTCATCGGTATCGCGGGTGGCCTGCTCGGCGGCTGGCTGGGCAAGGTCATCTTCGGAGTCGACTCCATCGACGGCTTCTTCGACCTCTCCACATGGATCGCCGCCATCGTCGGCTCGATCATCCTTCTCGCCCTGTACCGTCTTGTCACCGGCAACCGCCGCCACGCCTGACTCGGCGGTCACCTGACCACGAAGCGGCTCCGTCCTCCCATCGGGGGCAGAGCCGCTTCGTGCGTACCGGACAGCGCTTCTGTACAGCAGAGGGCAGTCGCGCCGGCCCGCCCCACAAAGGACTGGAAGGGTGGCCCGTACGGGCACACTGCATTTCGGCATCCACGAGCACGCCATGGGAGCGATCCTCCGGGCATCGCCCGGCAGAGCCTGACCCGCCCCTACGGCGGCACCTTCCTGACCTTCTCCCACTACATGCGGCCCGCCGTGCGCCGGCCGCGCTGATGAAGCTGCCCGCCACTTACGTGTGGACCCACGACTCCATCGGCCTGCGCGAGTCGTCCACGGACCGAGCCTTCAGGCGCCCGGGCCGTCGTGGCGCGGTCAGGCCGACGGGGTGGCGCGCAGGGCGAGCAGGGCGGTGTCGTCGCTTGCCCAACCACTGTGGTGGGCGTCGAGGATGCCGGTGAGGTGGGTGATGGTGGTGACGGCGTCCATGGTGTGGCTGGCGGCCAGGGCCTTGGCCAGGTCGTCCTCGGAAAAGATGGTCCGGGCGTCGTCGGGGGAGGTCCCGGGGCGGGGGCGGGCTTCGGTGGCGCCGTCCGTGAAGAGCAGGAGCAGGTCGGCGGGGTGGAGGTGGAAGGGCACGTCGGTCAGACTCAGGGCTTCCATGATCCCCAGCAGGGTCCCTGGGACACCGACTCGTTCGACACGGCCGTCGGCGCGCCGGATCAGTGCCGGGGGATGCCCGGCCAGGGCGATGGTGCCGGACAGGCCCTTCGCAGAGGGCTGGAAGGTCGCGTAGACGGCGGTCAGGAAGCGGGGGGCGTCCTGGGCGAGCAGAGCGATGTTGAGGCGGGCGAGCCGGTCGGCCGGGGAGCCGGCCTCGTCGGCGTCGGCGCGGATCGTGTAACGGGCCATCGAGCTGACCTGCGCGGCCTTGATGCCCTTGCCGCACACGTCACCGAGAACGGCGGCGTAATTCGGACCCCGGGTGTGGAAGAGGTCGTAGAAGTCGCCGCCGACCTCGATGTCGGTGCGGTGGCGGTTGGAGGCCGGCAGGTAGGAGGCGGCCGCTTCCGCGCCGGGGATCGTGCGCAGCCGCGGAGGGAGAAGCCCGGCCTGCAGGCTACGGGCGAGATCGGCGGAGCGCTGGTGGGCGGCCTTCGCCGCGGTCAAGCTCTGGCGCAGGTGGATCTCCGCCGCCACCGAGCGGGCCAGGGTCGCCAGGGCGGCCAGGTCGGCCGGAGACCAGGTGCGGGGAGAGTCGTCGATGACGCAGAAGCTGCCCAGCACGCGTCCGTCGGGGTCGAGCAGGGGGTAGCCGGCCCAAGCGCCGATGTTCATCGGGCCCACCGAGGGGTGGTCGGCGGTGCGCCGGTCGGTGGCGGCGTCATCGACGATGAAAGGCTGCCCCTCCAGCCCGACCAGGAAGTAGCAGAAGCTCTCCTTCACCGGGTTCTGTCGGTCGGACATCGCGTCGGCATCGACGCCGACGCATGCCTTCCAGAAGGAGCGGTCCGCGTCGACCAGGGTCACGAACGCCCGGCCCGCCCCGGTGATTCTCGCGGCGAGCGCGGCAAGGTCCTCGAAGACCGCCTCGGGCCCGGTGTCCAGCAGAGCGGTGTCCTCCACCGCGGCCAGACGCGACGGATCCGACAACGCGGCCGGCAGGCCGTCCGCCCGCAGCCCGCCCGGGAAGTCGATGTCAACCACCTTTCCGGCCTCCTCTCCTCGCCCACTGGAACACCCATACCAACAAGCTCATCGCACCGTGTACTCCTGACATGCACGGTGACCCTCACCGGTCCGGTGGGCCGACCGCGGACCGGCGGGGCCTCATCCCGCCGTCCTGCCGCCACGCGCGCGTCCAATGATCCTCAGCTGCCGTCCGCAAGCGTGACGGAACCGGCCGGCCCTCTTGGCCCGAATGCGGCGCTTCTGTGGTGCGCCGGTCTCCCCGCGACGACCGTGGGAGCGGGCCCCTGGACCACTTGGGTTCTCCCGCGGCAAGGAGTATCGATGTCGGAACGCGACACAGTTGTGCGCAGCGTCCACGATCTGGGCCTGGCGGCCTGGCGGCCTGGTTCGGCGGGTCCTTGATGGGCGCCGTCGGCCTGAACGGCGCCGCCGCAAGCGAGGGACGCACCGTGACGGACACGTTCAGGATCGCCAGTGCCGGCTGGGTGAAGTGGACGCCGGTGAACGCCGCGGCGATCGGCCTTCACGTGATCGGCGGAGCCGGCCTGCTGGTCGCCAACGCCGCCCGGGTGCGGATCCAGCAGGGGGTGGCGGCTTCGACGTTGGCCAAGACGGTGCTGACCGGCGCCGCGCCGGCCGCGACCGCGTACAGCCGGGTGCTGGGAAAAGACTCGAACTCTCCTCGTCCGACAACCCGGCCGACCTGTCGAAGGCGGCAGGCCAGACCGCCGATCCGGACAAGGCGCGGAAGCAGCTGGCACTGATGCAGTGGACCATCCCGGCCCTGACCGGCGCCGTCGTCGTGCTGAACGCCCTGCAAGGAGAACAGCAGCGCCCTCTCCAGCAGAAGCTCGGCATGCTGCGGAGGGCCGCGTCCCAGGTACACGTGCCCTCCCTCGGTCACCACGCCGACTGTCGGAAGCCAGGCGTGGACGCGACCGCTCGGACGAGCGCGAGGCACGGCCGGTCGGCCGCGAGCTGCCCGTGGATCTGATCTCGGCCCGTGCGCCCGGACAGGCCCGGCGGTGTTGGGCGCCGAACCTTTCGGCGGGAAGTCGGCAGGGGGAGAATCGCCGCGTCGGGCAGTACTGACCGTGTGGGGGCTCGCTACGCGGCGGCTCCGGACCATGGGATCATCCGGAACCGCCGAACGCGGGAGGACGGCTGCCTTGTCGTCGCGAAGCGGCGCCCATGTGTCTGTTGCCGGCGGGACACACCCTGCCGGAGGGGGCCTCTCGTCGGAGCACTCCGGTCGTGGCGGTCCGCCGTGCCGGCGCGGGCCGACCGCCCCGATGCTCAGGGCGACGTCGGGGGCGCCGAGGCGGTCGTGGTGGGCACCGGTAGCGACCGCCCGCACGCCGACGCCGTGTCCTCGGAGTGCCGCGGGACCGAGAGCGTCGGGAGGGCCGCACGCCAGCCGCCGTGTGCGGTGATGTCGCGGGCGCCGTGGAGTGCTTCGGGCTCACAGAGGAAGCCCGTCACGCAGGTGCCGTCCGCAAGCTCCACCGTACCGAGGGCCATGGGGCGGGGGAGCGCCGCGAGGAGCGTGCCGAGCCCTGCGGCCGGGAGCCGCCACACCTCGGCCTCGATGGCGGCACCTCCCCCGCGGGCACGGACCAGACCGGGCTTGGGCGGCGACGTGTCGAGGGCGTACAGCCGGTAGTCGGGTGCCGTGGTGGTGGTGCGTACGAACCGGGCGCCGAGGGCCAGCAGCTCTCCGTTCAGAGGCTGTCCGGACAGGTGCGCGCCGACCACCGCGAGGTGCGGAGGAGGGGCGGCGAGCAGGCCGGCGACGCGGACCAGCCGCTCGTCGGTGAACGCGGGGCCGATCAGCATCACACCGAACGGGAGCCCGTTCACCTCGCCGGCCGGAACGGCGACCGCCGCGAGGTCGAAGAGGTTGGTCGAGTTGGTGAACCGGCCGAGCCGGGCGTTCGCGCCCACGGGGTCGGCCGCGACCTCCGAGAGGGTCGGGTGCCCGGGTGTCGTCGGCAGGAGAAGCGCGTCCGCGTCGCCGAGCGAGGCAAGCGCACTGCGGCGGAGGACGGACAGGCTGTCGAGATCGGTGCAGAGCCGGTGGGCCGGGATCTCTCCGGCGCGCGAAATGATCCCGGCCACGGTCGGATCGAGGTCCGGCGCACCCCAGTGGGCGTCGACGAAACCGCCGACGGCTCTGTAGCGCTCGGCGACGAACGCTCCCTCGTACAGCATGGCGGCCGCTTCGGTGAACGGCGTCAGGTCGATCTCCAGGAGTTCGGCTCCTGCGTCGGCCATCCGGGTCGCGGCCGACGCGAACGCCTCGGCCCAGCCTTGGTCCAGCTCGCCGAGCTGCCCGGGACGCGGGACCGCGATCCGCCACGGGCCGGGGCGTCGCTGCTCCAGGGCGGGGAGCTCGCGTGCCTGCGGTGCTGCCATGAAGGACAGTGCCTGCTCGGCCTCCGGAAGAGTCCGGGCGAAGACGGTCACACAGTCGAGCGAGGCGCAGGCGGGAACGACGCCCGACGCCGGGACCAGGCCACGCGTCGGCTTGAGGCCGACGATGCCGTTGAACGCGGCGGGAACCCGGCCCGAGCCCGCCGTGTCCGTGCCGAGCGCGAAGTCCACGATGCCGAGGGCTACCGCCACCGCCGATCCGGACGAGGAACCACCCGAGACGTAACTCGGGTCCACGGCGTTACGGACCGGCCCGTACGGGCTGCGCGTGCCGACCAGGCCGGTCGCGAACTGGTCGAGGTTCGTGGTGCCGAGGCACACGGCGCCCGCCGCCCGCAGTCGCGCCACCACGGGGGCGTCGGCCTTCGGCTCGTACGCGTACGAGGGGCAGCCGGCGGTCGTCGGCAGCCCGGCCACGTCGATGTTCCCCTTGACCGCGAACACCGTTCCGGCGAGCGGCAGCCGTTCGCCGGCGGCGACCCGCTCGTCGACCCGGGCCGCCTCCGCCTCCACATCCTCGCGGGGCCGGAGACCGATCCACACCTCGGGCCGGTCCACCTCCTCGATCCTGGTGTACGCGGCGCGCACTCTCTCCACGGTGCTGGTCACGCGTACACCTCCGCGGTCTCGACGGGAGCGAGGACGAGGAGCGCGCTGCCCGCCTCCACCTGGCTGCCGGTCCTGATCAGGACCTCCGCGACGATTCCGTCGGCCGGGGCCTTCACGGGGGCCTCCATCTTCATCGCCTCCAGGGCGATCAACTGCTGGCCCGCCGAGACCCGGTCGCCGACCTCGACGTTCACCTGCCATACGCAGGCGGGGAATTCGGCCTCGACCAGGTGGCCGCCCGTGGGTACCTCGATGTCGGTGCTCACCGGGGCGTTCTCGGTGGCGGCCTCGGCACGGGCGAACTCGCCGGCCGCCTCCCAGGCATCGCGCTCGGCACCGAACGCCGTGTTCTGCCGGTTGCGGAAGGCGGCGATCGACTCGGCGTTGTCGGCCAGGAACCTCTGGTAAGCGGCGAGCGAGAAGGTGCCGTCCTCCGTCTTCGGCACGAAACGGCCCGAGATGATGTCGGCGCGGAGTTCGAGGAGTTCGTCGGCGCTCACCGGATACCACTTGACGCGGTCGAAGAAGCGCATCAGCCATGGTTTGTCCGGTTCGAATCCGCCGCGCTGTTGCCAGCCCGACCAGACCTGGGTGGTGCGGCCGACGAACTGGTAGCCGCCGGGGCCCTCCATGCCGTAGACGCACAGATACGCGCCTCCGATGCCGACCGAGTTCTCCGCCGTCCAGGTCCGGGCCGGGTTGTACTTGGTGGTGATCAGCCGGTGCCGCGGGTCCAGCGGCGTGGCGACGGGCGCACCGAGGTAGACGTCGCCGAGCCCGAGGACGAGGTACTCGGCGTCGAAGACCGTGCGGTACACGTCGGCCGGTGTGTCCAGGCCGTTGACGCGGCGTATGAACTCGATGTTCGACGGGCACCACGGGGCGTCGTCGCGTACGCCCGCGACGTAGCGGTCGATGGCCTCGCGGGTCGCCGGGTCGTCCCAGGAGAGCGGCAGGTGCACCGTCCGGCTGGGGACCACCAGCTCGTCCGTGGCGGGCAGGTCCTCCTCCACGCGCATCACGGTGCTGAGGAGTTCCCGCTGCGGCAGCACGTCGGGGTCGGTCTGGATCTGGAGCGAGCGGATGCCCGGCGTGAGGTCGACGACGCCGGGGAGGGCGCGTGCGGCCAGCGCCTCCGCCAGCGCGTGTACCCGCATGCGGAGGGCCAGGTCCAGCTGCATGGGCCCGTACTCGACCAGGAGGTTGTCGTCACCGCTGCGTCGGTAGGTGACCGACGGACGGACCGTCGTCTCCTCCAGACGGGCGAGGATGCCGCCGTCGACGACGGCGTCCCGGTCGGCGCGGGGTTCGGCCGCGGGTGCCTTCCGCAGGCGCGTGGCAGCCTCCGCGGTCACCGGCACGAACCGGACCGTGTCGCCGGGGCGGAGCTGGCCCAGCTTCCAGCGCTGACCGCTGACGACGGTGGCCGGACAGACGAAACCGCCGAGGGACGGACCGTCCGGGCCGAGGAGGACGGGCATGTCCCCCGTGTAGTCGACGGCGCCGACGGAGTAGGGCGTGTCGTGGATGTTCGACGGATGCAGTCCCGCTTCGCCGCCGTCCGTCCGGGCCCAGCGCGGCTTGGGGCCGATCAGGCGTACTCCGGTGCGGGCGGAGTTGAAGTGCACCTTCCAGTCCGCGGTGTAGAAGTCGCGGATGTCGTCCTCGGTGAAGAACTCGGGTGCGGCGTGCGGCCCTTCGACCGCGCCGACCCGCCACTGTCCGCTGAAGACCGGGCGCGCGCCGAGTGGGACGGAGAAGGTCTCCGGACGGGCCTCGCCCCCGTGCAGGACGTCACCCGCGCGCAGGGCACGTCCGCCGTGTCCGCCGAACCTGCCGAGGGTGAAGGTGGCCGCACTGCCCAGGAACTCGGGGACGTCCAGGCCCCCGGCGAACAGCACGTATGTGCGGAGGCCCTGATCGGCGAGGGCTCCGACGGCGAGCACCTGCCCCGCCCCCACGGTGACGGGCTCCCACTGCGGCACCGGGGTGCCGTCGACCGTCACCCGGGCCGGGGCACCGGTGACACAGAGCGTCGTCGGGTGGGTGAACCTCAGTGAGGGGCCCTGGAGGGTGCATTCGAGCCCCGGTGCACCCTCGTCGTTGCCGAGTGCGGTGTTGCCGAGCCGGAAGGACAGGTCGTCCATCGGCCCGCCCGGCGGGATACCGACGTGCCAGTATCCGGTGCGTCCCGGCCAGTCCTGCACGGTCGTCAGTGTGCCCGGCGTGACGACCTCGATGCGCGGGGTCGGGTCGGTGACGTCCGGGAGCGAGGCCGTGGAGTGGGTGGCTCCGCGCACGTCGGCGTGCCGGAGCGCCGCGCGGACCAGGCCGAGGTTGGTCTCGATGCCGTCGACGCGGGTCGCGTCGAGCGCGGTGTAGAGCCGGTCGAGCGCCTCGGCGCGGTCGGCGCCGTGCGCGATGATCTTGGCGAGCATCGGGTCGTACGCGGTGGTGACCTCCGTGCCCGTTTCGACCCAGGCATCGACGCGGACACCCTCGGGGAAGGCGACGCGGGTCAGCAGGCCGGCGCTCGGGCGATGGTCGCGGGACGGGTCCTCGGCGTAGAGGCGGGCCTCGATGGCGTGTCCGGCGGGGGTGGGGGGCTCGGTGACGACGGCGGTTTCCCCCTGCGCGAGGCGCAGCATCCACTCGACCAGGTCGACGCCGTAGATCGCCTCGGTGACCGGGTGCTCGACCTGCAGCCGGGTGTTGACCTCCAGGAAGTAGGCCTCCTCGCGGACGGCGTCGTACACGAATTCGACGGTTCCGGCGGACCGGTAGTCCACGGACGCGCACAGGTCCCTGGCGGAACGGGCGAGGTCTCGGCGTACGTGGTCGGGAAGCCGGGGAGCCGGTGCCTCCTCCACCACCTTCTGGTTGCGCCGCTGGAGGGAGCAGTCGCGGTCGCCGAAGGTGACGACCTTGCCGAGACCGTCGCCGAAGACCTGTACCTCGACGTGACGCGCCCGTTCGACCAGCCGCTCCAGAAAGACCCCGGCCGAGGAGAAGGAGGCCGCGGCCACGCGCTGCACGCGCTCCCACGCGTCCGCGAGGTCCGCCGGGCCGTGACAGGCCTGCATGCCGATGCCGCCACCGCCGCCGGTGGCCTTGAGCATCACCGGGTATCCGATCTCCTCGGCCGCCGCGAGGGCCGCCGTGACGTCCGGGAGGAGACCGGTGCCGGGAGCGAGGGGCACGCCCGCCGCCCGTGCGGCGGCGCGGGCGGTGTGCTTGGCGCCGAACAGCTTGAGTTGTTCGGGCGTGGGACCGACGAAGGCGATGCCCGCGTCGGCGCAGCGGCGTGCGAACCCCTCGTCCTCGGACAGGAACCCGTAGCCGGGGTGGACGGCACCGGCGCCGGTGTCCTTCGCGGCCTTGAGGACCAGGTCGACGTCCAGGTACGACTCCTTGGCGGGGGCGGGGCCCAGCCGCACCGCGTCGTCGGCCAGGCGTACGTGGGCGGCGCCGCGGTCGGGGTCGGAGTAGACAGCGACGGTACGCAGGCCGAGCTCGCGGGCGGTGCGGATGATGCGGGCGGCGATTTCGCCGCGGTTGGCCACCAGCAGGGTGTCGAACGTCATCGGGTGCGGTCCTCGTCGTTCCGGGCGGGCTCGGTGATCGTCAGGCGCAGGGGTGTGGGATCGAACCCGTTGCAGGGGTTGTTGATCTGCGGGCAGTTGGACAGCAGGGCGAGGACGTCGGTCTCGGCGCGGAGTACGACCTTCAGACCCGGCGCCGAGAGGCCGTCGACGATGCCGAGCGTGCCGTCCTCCTCGACCGGCACGTTCATGAACCAGTTGATGTTGGAGACGAGGTCCGGCTTGCCGAGTCCGTGCCGGACGCCCTCGGCGAGGAAGTTCTCCACGCAGGCGTGCTGGGACCAGGTGTGGTGGCCGTAGCGGAGGGTGTTGGACTCCTTGGAGCAGGCGCCGCCGAGAGTGTCGTGCCGTCCGCAGGTGTCCTCGACGACCGTCATCAGCGGGGTGTGTTCGTTGGACATCAGCACGGAGCCTGTGGTCAGGAAGACGTTGCCCTGCGCCTGGACGGTGTCGGGGACGCTGTATCGGACGGAGGTGTCGTGGGCGTCGTAGACGAGGAAGTCCGC
This sequence comes from Streptomyces sp. NPDC002690, assembly GCF_053592415.1. Lineage (NCBI taxonomy): Bacteria > Bacillati > Actinomycetota > Actinomycetes > Kitasatosporales > Streptomycetaceae > Streptomyces > Streptomyces sp. NPDC002690. The sequence continues at coordinate 10,057 of NZ_JBSFVR010000127.1, forward strand.
GGCCTGGTTGCCGTGCAGATCGGTGACGGTCAGCCATTGGCCCTCGCGGACGATCGCCGACCATGCGGCGCGGGCGGGCACGGTGTCGTCGCGGACGACGCGGGCGGCGGGAGCGACGGTGGTCATGCGGTCCTCCGGGCGGTGAGGTGGTCGGCGGTGTTCAGGTACGCGCGGCGGCCTTCGGGAGTGGCGTTCCACAACGGGTCGTCGGGCGCCGTGGCACGGGACCGGTACGCGAGAACCCCGAGATTTCCGCAGGTGTACGCAGGACGCGGGTCCAGCGGGTGGGGGACGTTGGCGAGGAGGACGACGACGTCCTGCTCGGCGCGGAGGGTGACGCGCGTGGCGGGACCGGCCGAGCCGGTGAACTCGGTCGCGCCGTCCTCCGCGATCCGGACGCCCTGGAAGAAGGAGACGGAAGGGGGAAGGTCACGGGGAGTCAGGCCGTTCTTGAGGGCGGCGAGTTTGAACAGCTCGCGGCCCGCCGGGGATGCGGACTGGCAGGTGCCGTCCCCGTAGCGCGCGGTGTTCCGCGCGAGGGTGGAGGTCCCGGTCACCGCGTCGTGACGGCCGGACGTGTCCTCGACGACGGAGGCGAGCACCCGGCCCTGGTCGGAGAGGAGCAGCCGGCCCTCGCCCAGGTACGCGTTCCAGAGCACCTTGACCGTGTCGGCCGTGTTCAGCCGTTCCCAGGGGCGGTCGGCGCTGTGGAGGAGGAGGTGCGCGCAGGCGTCGCCGGTCATGTCGGTCAGTCGCAGTTCGGTGCCCCGGGCGAGGACCTTGTGGGTGTAGTTGCCGCCCGCCACGGTCTCGGCCCATACGACGTCCTCGGAGGCCACGCCCCGGGGCGGCTCGGGCCAACTGCTCGCGGGCAGGACGGGCATGGCGTCGGTCTCCCTGCCTGCCTGGGCACGGGCGTGCTCACGCGCACCGTGCGCCGATGCTGTCGCTGACGGTGTCGTCATGGGTCGACCTCCGGTCCGGGGCTGATTTCTGTCGCTTGATAGAAATTAGGCATCGGGCGCTTCGCGGCCGTTGCGGGTGAGTTTCCGGTCGGTTTCCGCGAACTCACCGGGGGGATCGGCCCCGAGCCGGCCACCGGCTCTGTGCGAGGATCGTGGCGTGAGCACGCCCACCAGCAGAAGAGTCGGCCGCCCGCGGATCCAGGAGCGCCCTTCCAGCGGTCTCGAGCCGCGCGACGAAGTCCTGGCCGCGGCAGCCGACCTGTTCACCACCCGCGGCTACACCGCGACATCCACCCGGACGATCGCCGAACGGGCCGGCCTGCGCCAGGCATCCCTCTACCACTACTTCGACGGCAAGGAAGCGATCCTCGCGGAGCTGCTCGAAGGGACCGTCCGTCCCTCCCTCGAAGTGGCGCGCGGCCTCGTGTCCCGCACGGAGGCTGCCCCCGAGGCGCGGTTGTGGGCCCTGTGCCACTCCGACGCGGCGCTGCTGTGCGGCGGCCCCCACAACCTCGGTGCGCTGTACCTGCTGCCGGAGGCGCAGACGGGCCGCTTCGCCGACTTCCACCGGGTCCGGGCCGAACTCAAGTTCTGCTACGACGAATTGCTGGCCGCTACCGAAGCCGGTGCGTCCCTGGGCCCGAACGCCCTGGCCCTGCGCACGGACCTCGTCTTCGGCCTCACCGAAAGTGTGATCCTCATCCGGCGCGCTGAATCCGACCGCGACCCGCTGGCCCTGGCGGTGGCGACGGCGGACGCCGCACTGCGGGTGGCCGGCGTACCGCAGTGTTCCCTGGCACGGCTGCGCCGCGAGGGGCAACGGCTCCTCGCGGCGCGGGACTGACGGTTCGGGCGGGCCTCCGCCTCTGCCTCGTCGTTCGACGGCCCGACCGCTCAGGACGGAAAGGCTCGAACACCCCTCGCTCCGGTCTCCCTCCCCTTCGGTGTCCCTCGTTCCGTCCGGGCCCGACGGCGGTGACGGTAAGCAGCGCCGGTCGCGACCGTCGCGCCGAGAACCAGGACGGTGAACCACCGGAAGTACCAGTGGCCGCCGGCGGGGTCGTACACCGCGGTGCGCGGCCAGGCGAGGTTGACCGTCATGAGGAGCCCGTAACCGAACGCGACGGCGTTGACGGGAAGTCCCCAGCGGCCGAGGGAGAACAGGGGCCGGCCGAGCTCGTCGCTCCGGCCGTCGTCCGCGGGCGGCCACTCGCCCCTCAGCCGCCTGAACAGCATCGGCCCGGTGACCATCGCGTACGCCAGGTACACCATCGCGATGCAGCTCGTGCCGATGGCCAGAAACGCCTGTGGCGACGCGAGGTTGAGCAGCAGCAACACCCCCGCTCCGACACCGACCACCGTCGCGGCCGTCCCGGGCATCCCGGTCCTGCGCGGCACCCGCGCCAGCCGTGCCGAGTGCGGGAGGACGCCGTCGCGGGCCATGGAATAGAGCATTCGGGTCGCCGACGTCTGGATGGCCAGGGTCGCCGCACAGATGGCCACGGCCACGTCGCCGAGCAGCACCCTGCCGAGGCCGTCGCCGAGCGTGCTGGTGAGCACGTATCCCAGGCCCCCGGTCGTGAGGCGTCCGTCGGTGAGGGAAGGCGCGGCGAGCAGCCCGCCCAGCAGCAGGAGTCCGCCGCAGACTCCGGAGGTGGTGAGGGCGGTGAGCGTCGTACGGGGCGCGGTGCGCCGCGGGTTGACGGTCTCCTCGCTCATCTCGCTCGCGCTCTCGAACCCGATGAGGACGTACGCGGCGGTGAACGAGCCGACGAGCAGTGCCGTGATCAGGCCGCCTTCGCCTCCGGTGTGCAGAGTGACCGCCGGACCGCGTTCCGCGTGGGTGGCGAGGAGGGTGACGATCAGGGCGATGCCGGCGATCTCGGCGGTGACGCCGATCGAATTGACGGCGGAGAGCGCCCGGTTGTCGGTGACGTTGAGGAGTGTGGTGAACACGAGCAGGACGAGCCCGAGGAGGGCGGCGTTCGTGGCGCCACTGGTCGTCGTGGGTGACGGATCGCCCCCGACCATCTGGAAGCCGGGCCAGACGGCGGGCAGGACCACTTGCAGTGCGAGAGCGGCGGCCGCCACGACCACGACCCGCCCGACCACCATGATCCAGCCCGCGTACCAGCCGAAGGACGGGGTGCCGAGCCTGCTGGCCCACTGGTAGACGGCTCCCGAAATGGGCATCCGGGCAGCGAGTTCGGCGAAGCAGGCGGCGACGAGGAACTGGCCGATCAGGACGGCGGGCCAGGTCCAGAAGAAGAGCGGACCGCCGAAGGAGTAGCCGAGCGGGAAGAACTGGAAGACCGTGGTCAGTACGGAGATGAAGGAGAACCCGGCGGCGAAGGACGCGTACCTCCCCATGCGGCGCCGCAGTTCCTGGGGGTAGCCGAACGAGGCGAGAGAGCCGTCCGGTGGGTCCGCGGCCGTCGCACCGGGCGGGGGAGCGGGATCGGTGGTCACGGTCATGGCGGGTCCCCTGTCGCGGAGGCAAGTCCTGCGAATTTCTGTCGAGTGATAGAAATTAGGGACGGCTGGTTTCCGCCGCGTATCGCTGTCGTGTCCCGACCGTTAGTGACTCCTCTCCCGACAAGGGCCGTACGCCATCACGCCGGGCAGGTGCCCGGTTCGCGGCATCGCCGCTTCATCGCGTGGAGTTGGCGCGCGCCGTCAGATCGGCCAGGTGGCCGTCCAAGAGGGCGATCTGACGCTCTGGCGGGAACGCCGCCGGAGCGAACAGCGCCTGGACCACCAGGCCGAGTACGAAGGACTGGGCTGCGGCGGCGATGCGGGCGGGGTCGTCGCGGGGCAGCTCGCCGAGCTCTTGGGCCGCGGCCACCTGCTCCCTCAACCTGTCCCGGCTCCGGGCGTACTTGCGGGCGTACGCGGTGCTCAGGTCGGAGTCGGAAAGCGCCGCATCCCAGGACGAGACCCAGATCCGGTTGCTCTCGGTGGACGCCGGGGTCAGCGGCAGGATGTCGAGGAGTGCGGCCCTGAAAGCGGCCAGACCCTCACCCGCCTCACGGCGGGGGCGGGAGGCGGTGCGCTGTTCGAGCAGCTCCAGGGCGTACTCGACCAAAGCCTGCTTGGTCGGGAAGTAGTGCGTGAGCAGGCCGGTGGTGGCGCCGAGTTCGGTGGCGACGGCGCGCAGGGTCAGGCCGGCGAAGCCGCGCGTGGCCATGACCTTCCAGACTGCCGCGGAGACGTCGCGTCGACGGGCCTCGTGATCTCCCTTGGTGCGTGGCATGTCGACACGGTACATTGCCATAACGCTTGTTACGTAAATGGAGGTGCTCATGTTCACGCTGCTGCTGCGCGACGGCGTTCGCCTCGGGGAGCTGGAGGTCTGGCACGCGGAGGAGTTCGCCGCCCATCTGGACCGGGCCCGCGAGCACATCCGGCCGTGGGTCGGGCCCGCGTTCCTCACCGGCGACGTGGACGGGGCGCGGGCAACGCTTCAGCGGTATGCCCGGCGAAAGGCCGACGACGGAGCCCGCCTGTACGGCATCTGGCGGAGTGAAGTCCTGGTCGGCGGCGTGATGTTCACGGATTTCGACGCCTCCTTCGGCTCGTGCGAGATCGGATGCTGGCTGGAGCCTTCCGCCGAGGGCCACGGGCTGATCACCCAGGCGTGCGGCACCCTGCTGGACTGGGCGTTCACGACCCGGGGGCTGCACCGGGCCGAGTGGCACTGCCGGGCCGACAACGACCGCAGCTCGGCGGTGGCCAAGCGGCTCGGCATGTCCCTGGAGGGCGTACGCCGCGAAGCGTGGCCGTACGAGGGGGTGCGCCACGACAAACAGCTCTGGGCCGTTCTTGCTCCGGAATGGCAGGAACTGGAGCGGTGAGTGGCGACGACCGCGCATAAAAAGTGCCCGGTCGTCCTGCGAGGGCCCGGTGCGGGCCGCATCGGTGCGAGGAGGCCGCTTGCCGACCATCGGTGTCATCCTCGACATCCACGCCCGCATCGGCATTTCCGCGCCGACCGGCTCGACGGCCGGATCCCGCCTCCGCCGGCTCGCCGTTGCGCTGCGCCCGCTCGCCGTTGCGCCGCGCCCGCTCGCCTCCTGGCGACCCCGAACTCCGGAATCGGCGAGGAACACCTCGTCGGACCCGAGGCGGCCCACCCATGTGTCTCCCGTTACAGGGATCGCGTCGGGCGGCCCGCTTCCCGGGTCGGCGTGCCCCGGATCTCGTGCCGGTCCCTCGCACACCCCAGGTGGCGGACGGGGAACCGTAGCCGGTGCCTGCTCTCTGCCGGCTTGGTCTCCCCGCGTCGGCCCCACCCCGGACCCGGGGGCGAAGCCGGGAGTGGCACCTGCCGGTACTGGCGGTGTCACGTCCCGGCGTACGGGGCCGTGCTGGCGCGGACGACGAGTTCTGGTTCGACCGATGCGGGGGCGAGCGTGCCCGCCGGGTCGGTGATGTGCCGCAGCAGGTGGGCCACGGCGAGTTCGCCGGTCTGGGCGAACGGCTGGGCGACCGTGGTCAGCGGAGGGGTGCAGTACGCGGCCAGGTCGATGTCGTCGACACTGACCAGGGAGACGTCCTCCGGTACGCGCCGCCCGAGCTCGGTCAGCGCCCGGATCACGCCGAAGGCCATCTCGTCGCTGGCGACGAAGACCGCGCTCGCTTCCGGGATCCGGCCGAGCAGAAGCCCGTTGCGGTAACCGGAGGCCGGTGACCAGTCCCCCTCCAGCTGCGGCGGTACCGGTCGGCCGGCCTCTTCGAGTGTGGCGCGCCAACCGTCCCGCCTGCGGGCGGCCTCCAGCCAGTGTTCAGGCCCGGCGATGTGCCAGACGGTCTTGTGCCCGAGGTTCAGCAGGTGCTCGGTGGCCTTGCGCGCCGCGAGCGTTTGGTCGATCGCGACGACTTCGGCGGTGTCGGTACTGGGCCCGTCGACCGCGATCGTCGGAGTGGTCCGGATGAACCGCTCGATGCGCGCACTGGTGTGGATCAGCGGCACGGCGAGGATGACGCCTTCGACGTCCTGGTCGGCCAGCCGCGAGAGGGCGACCTCGATGCTGGAGGTGTCCAGGGAGGAGGTGTCCGCCGTGCTGACCTCGTACCCGGCGGCCCGCGCGGCGTTCTCGATGCCGGCGGTGAGCGCCGCCCGCGAGTAGAACGTGGTCTGCAGGGTCACCACGCCGAGGGTGCGGCTGCGCCCCGAGGAGAGCATGCGGGCCGCGTTGTTGCGCCGGTAGCCGAGTTTCTCCACAGCGGCCAGCACCCGCTCCCGCGTGTGCGGCTGCACGTTGGGGTGTCCTGAGAGGGCCCGTGACACCGTCTGCGCGGACACCCCGGCGACACGCGCCACGTCCACCATGCCCGGTGGGCGATCGGCACTTCTGCCGTGCGGCTTCGCCATGGATTTCCTTCCCTCGCCGACCGACGAAGCAATGATATCGATCCCAGAATGTCTGCACCGCAAAACACGAAGTCCCTTGTGTAAAGCGGGTGATGGCCTGTTGGCATCGTTAACATTCTCTGCCATAGTTCCGGCCATCGAGACGCACCGGCTCCCAGCGGACCAGGGCGTCTCACCTCGCGCGGTCCCGCCGGAGCGTCGTACTCCGGGTCCGCCGCAGCACTTTGGAGGAGCCATGAGGAGTTCCGACGTACCTCTGCCGAGCGCCTTCTTCGTCCTCCAGCGTCTCCGGCCGTGCGGGTTTGACTGCCGGAGCCGTCACGTGACCGGGCGGACCGTCCCCGGCATCGCCCGCGCCCAGCGCCCCGCGGCCACGATCACCCACACCGGCGGCATGCTGCTGCGCGCCGGCCGCCCGCACCGCATCCTCTCCGGCTTGCCGCGCTACTTCCGTGTCCACCCCGAACAGTGGGCCGTTGCTCTGCTCCTGCGCTCCCGCCGACCCGAAGAGCCCTTTCTTTGCGCGGAGTTCCGGAACGCCTGGTTCGACCACTGGGGTGAGCCGCACCACGTGCGCCCGGCCGCCGGCGCCGCCGACGACATGGGCCGCATTCCGGAGGGGCACGGCCCGGTGAGCTTCTGCATGGCCCACGGCGGCACCAACGTCGGCCTGCGGGCGGGGGCGAACCATGACGGCAACCGGCTCCAGCCCACCGTCACCAGCTACGACTCCGACGCTCCCATCGCCGAACACGGAGCCCTCACCGACAAGTTCTCAGAGCAGCTCGCTCTGTGCGACCGGCCGGACCCTGGTGAACCGCAGGTCTGCATCGAGACCTTCGACAGGCCCGCAGAACCCGACAACCCCCGAATCCCCACACACCGTCACACCCCGACACCGAAGGAGCACACCGTGGCGACCCCTCGCAGGAGTCCCGGACATACCGCACGTCGCACCAGGGCCGTCGGAGCACTCGCCGCGGCGGCGCTCGCCCTGGTCGGCACCGTGCTGAACGTGAACGTCCCGGCCGCCTCCGCCGCCGACCCCACCTACACGGTGACGGTCGGCGCCAAGGGCGGCTGGACCCACCCGGACGACACCCCCGCTTACCCGTACATCGACAAGGACGGGACGTTCTACTACCAGCAGGCCCACTCGCTGTACGGTCCGAGCGACAGCCGGACGTGGACCTTCTACACCGGCGCAGACCTCGACACCGCCACCCGCTCCGCCGCGATCAGCGACTCCGGAACCAACGCGGACACCACCACACTGTGCAACAACAGCCCCACCGGTACCGCGGCGACCTTCCCGCCCAGCGGCTCCGGCTACTCGCAGCGCAATTTCTGCGATCTGGCCGGGGTATGGGTCGACCCCGACAGCGGGGATTGGTACGGCCTGGTGCACAACGAATTCACCCCGCAACCCTTCGGCGACAGCAGCCACTTCGACGCCATCGACTACGCCGTCTCCACCGACCAGGGACGGCACTGGACCATCAAGGGCCATGCCCTCACGTCCCCGTACAGCACCGCGCGCGGCGACACCACTGCCTTCCCGCAGCAGACGTACTCCTACGGCGACGGCGACCAGCGCCTCTACGTAGACGCGGCCTCGGGCTACTTCTACGTCTTCTACGGCTCCCGCCTCATCGACAAGAACGGCGGTTGGAAGGCGTTCTACTCCCACGTGGCCCGCGCCCCGCTGTCCGGCAAAATGGCCTCCGGTACCTGGCAGAAGTGGTACGGCGGCTCCTGGTCCCAGCCGGGCGTCGGCGGCCGGGAGAGCAACACGGTCCCGGTGACCGCCACCGACACCACCGGTTACACACCCACCGCCAAGGAGTACGACCCGGCCAACACCGGCAGCGTGGACCAGCAGGTCGCCGCAGGCAAGACCCCGCCCACCTCGCCCCTGTTCGTCATGGACATCACCTACAACGCCTACCTGGGCCTCTACATCGGCGAACCCCAGGCGGCCGACCAGTCCGGCAACGCGCCGCAACAGCTGTACGCCACCGACAACCTGGCCACCCAGAAGTGGCGCCTGATCGGCGACACCGGTGAGTACCACACCGCCTCCTGGTACCGGTGGTTCCTCGACGGCATCAGCAAGACAGGTTCGGCGATAGTCGGCAAGGACTTCCGGTCCTACTGCTCCTTCGGCTGCTCGGGCGGCGCCTCCGGCGAGTACGTCAACCTGACGGTCAACTCTTCCGCCCCGGCCCCCGCGACCTTCGATCCGGCCAGGACCTATCGCATCGCGGGCGGCGGAGGCCGAATCCTGGCACAGGTCTCCTCCGCTTCCTCCGCCACCACCTCGACGGCCACCTCCACCGGGACGGGGCTGGACGCCTGGACCTTCACCGGCACCGGCGACGGTTCGTACCGCATCGCCAACGCCGCCACCGGACAGCTCCTCGGCGTACCCACCACCGCCGCGACGGGCCGCGCCTGGGGCAGCGCGCCCACCGTCACCCCGCCCGGCAGCGGCGGTCCCACCGTCGGCCAGCAGTGGTTCGTCGTGCCGAACACCTCATCGGTCAACGGCGCCGCCACGGGCACGTACCGACTGGTGAACCGCTACAGCGGCCTGGTCGTCGGCCTCTCCGGCGTCAACGGCAGGCTCGCCGAGACCACCCCCGTGCGCGCCTGGACCGACACCGCCGGCAGCACGGTCGGCGGCGGACGCGGCGCCGCGGAGCAGACGCTGACCGTCACGGCGGTCGGCACCTCCGCCGCCGGGCTGAACGGCGACCACACCCTCACCACCGGCGGACAGGCACTGGACAATCCCGGCCACAGCACCACCGCCGGCACCCAGCTCATCACCTACACCGCCAACGGCGGCGCCAACCAGACCTGGACCCTCAGCCGGCAGAACGACGGATCCTACGAACTGCGCAACGCCGAATCCGGACTGTGCGCCGACGTCTCCGACGGTTCCATCGCCGCCGGCGCCAAGATCATCCAGTGGACCTGCACCAGCGGCACCAACCAGCACTGGACGTTCACCCGCCTTCCCGACGGCACCTACAGCGTCACCTCCGTCAAGAGCAATCTGGTCCTGACCGCGGCGTCCACGAGCCAGGGCGCCCTGCTCACCCAGCAGACCGACACCGGTTCCGACCTCCAGCGGTGGACGGTCGGCTGAGCCCAGCCCAGCCCAGCCCAGCCCAGCAGCCCCGCGTGGGTGTAGCGGCGCCGGGTGTCGCCCTCCAGGCGGACGACCAGGGACAGCTTGCAGTGGGTCTTCAGC
>NZ_JBSFVR010000128.1:0-19541 GCF_053592415.1 Streptomyces sp. NPDC002690
CCGGTGAAGACGCAGTTCACGCCCCCGCGCAGCTGGAGGAAGTCCGTACCGGCGATCCTGATCACCCGGGCGGCCGGGGGTTCGGCGGAGGCGGTCGCCGATCACGGAGACGCCGGGGCGAGGCTCGCTCGCGTAGTACCACCGCTTCCCGCACCGCAGCAGAGCCTCACCGTCCTCGCTCCAGGTGAAGCCGGGTTTCCGCAGCAGCTTGCGGAACACCGCGCCGGCGGTGTCCGGGTGAGCGGCCGCCGGCCGGTGGATCGGCAGTGGGGCGATCGACTCGCGAGGAACGACCAGCGTCGGTGGGGGCAGGTCCGTCTGCGGGGCCTGCCTCGTGGACGGACACCGGCCGACCGGGGAGAACCTGTTCAGTTCTGGCTCTCCGACCTGCCGGCCGACACCCCTCCGACCACTCTGGTCCGCCCCGCCAAGCTCCGCCGGCGCATCGAACACGACTACCGCGAGATGAAACAAGCCCTGGGCCTGGCCCACTTCGAGGGCCGCACCCGGAGTGGCCGGCGCGCGGGCCGGTCCCGCGGCGGCCGGCCCGCGCCCGGGGAAGACGGTAGCCGTCCGTTCACGGAGCATCGACGCGGGCGGGCCCGCGTTATCGTCTGAGACATGCGTCTGAGCACGGTGATCCTCCCTGTCCATCGATGGGGCGAAGGACAGAAGATCTGGCGGCGGGCCGAAGAACTCGGTTTCCATGCCGCCTACACGTACGACCACCTGTCGTGGCGGTCGTTCCGCGAGAAGACCTGGTTCGGGGCGATCCCGACGCTGACCGCGGCGGCCGTCGCCACCGAAACCATGCGGCTCGGCACCCTCGTGACCTCGCCGAACTTCCGGCATCCGGTGACGCTCGCCAAGGAACTGATCTCGCTCGACGACATCTCGGGCGGCCGGGTCACCCTCGGCATCGGGGCGGGCGGCAACGGCTTCGACGCCACGGCGCTCGGCCAGGACCCGTGGACCCCGCGCGAGCGGGCGGATCGTTTCGGCGAGTTCGTACCGATGCTGGACCGGCTGCTCACCGAGGGCGCGGTGTCGCAGCAGGGCACGTTCTACACCGCGGTGGAGGCCCGGAACATCCCCGGTTGTCTCCAGACTCCCCGGCTGCCGTTCGCCGTCGCGGCGACCGGCCCGCGCGGGCTGAAGCTGGCCGCCGGGTACGGGCAGGCGTGGGTGACCACGGGGGACCCGAAGCTGTTCGAGGAGGGCACGCCGGAGCAGTCCGTGGAGGCGCTGCGCGGCCAGATCGGCAAGCTTGGCGCGGCGTGCGCGGAGGCGGGCCGGGACGTGGCGGAGCTGGACAAGATCCTGCTCACCGCCTTCACCCCCGACCGCAACCGTCCGCTGGAGTCGGTCGAGGCGTTCGTGGACTTCGCGGGCCGCCACCGGGACCTGGGCTTCACCGAGCTGGTCGTCCACTGGCCGGTCCCGGACTCGGACTTCGCCACCGACCCGGTCGTCTTCGAGCGGATCGCCACCGAGGCGCTCGGTCGGCTGGGCTGACCGGGGGTACCGGTTGCCGGGGCGGGCTGAGGCGGTAGGCGCCTCAGCCCGGAAACCCCAGGAATTCGGGGGGTACGGATTCCGCCAGCCACACCCCGTTGGCGCTGACGCGGAAGACATGTCCGGCGCGGTGCATCGCTCCCGCGTCCACGGAGAGCACCACAGGTCTGCCACGTCGTGCCCCGACCCGGGTGGCGGTCTCGCGGTCGGGCGACAGGTGGACGTGGTGGCGGGCCATGGGGCGCAGCCCTTCGGCCCGGATCTCCGGCAGGGACCGGGGCACCGTCCCGTGGTAGAGGTACGGCGGCGGCTCGGCCGTGGGCAGATCCAGATCGACGGCGACGGTGTGGCCCTGGTTGGCGCGCAGGCGGTCCCCCTCCAGGGCGAACCGCTGCTTGTCGTTGACAGCGACCACGTGCTCGAGTTCGGCCCGTGTGATCGGGAAGTTGTGGCGGGCCGCGGCCTCCAGCAGCTCCGCGACGTCCACCCAGCCGTTCGGATCGAGTGTCAGCCCGATGCGTTCCGGCTGATGTCTCAGGTGCCTGGAGAGGTATTTCGACACCTTCACGGTGCGTCTTTCATCCATCCGGCCAGAGTGCCCGGCCGTCCCTGGCCGCGCATCCCGATTGTTTCCAGCTCCTCGGAACTCGCGGGCGCATTCGTGTTTGATCCACAAGCAACTTGACTTATCCACAGGGTATTTGGCGATTCTGTGGACAACGGGCTTTCAGAATGGGCTATTTGGTCAACTTTGGTGTGAAAAGGTCGAGATGTCCCTCTTGATCATAAATCACCTGCTCGCACGCTGCGTTCAACCCGTCGTGCAGAGGTGCATCAGCCTCCGCCCTCCCACCCGCCGCGCCTGGACAGGGGTTTGTGCGCAGGCGTGGACCGGGCTGTCCGCCGATCGCGCGGTCGGTGTACGCCGCTGGTGCGGCCCGCCGGGCGGCATGCGGGGGCGGCGGTCCGGGCCGAATAGCTCATACGCTGAACGCCGTTCCGTCCACAGGTACTCCCCGGGCGCTGGGGACATCCACCCCCGGCCTCGGAAGAACGTGCCTCCGTCCAGGGCGGCGCGAGACGCGCGCGGGCCCGCGCGGGCGCGGGGCGGCCCGGGACCAGTCCACCCCAAGGGGGCGACGTCCCGGTCCCGAACTCGGTCTCCCGGCCCTCAGGGTGGCCCGTACCTGGCCCGTACCGGCGCCAAGTGCTGTGGAGCGAGCGGCCGTCAACAGCTCGGAGAGGCTCTCCGAGCGGGTGCCCAGCCCCGGTCCGGACGCGGCTGCGCGCCCAACTCCGTGAGCATCAGCCTCGCTTGCTCGGCTCCGCGGTACCGCGCCTGATGGTGCCCCGGAGCAGCCCGACGAGGCCCTTGCGCGGTCCCGGTACCACCACGAGCGGCTGATCGCGGACCACCGCGTCCAGTACCGCCTCGGCGACCCGCTCCGGCGCGCGATTCCCGGGGCGCTCGGACGGGCCGTCCGCCTTTCCCCCCGAACTCCGTTCGACGGAAGCCCTTCCGGCCTCGGCCGCCCCTGGTCGCACCGCGCTCACCGAGACCGTACGGGGCGCCAGCTCGGCCCGCAGGCCCAGGCTGAGCGCGAGGACGGCGGCCTGGGTGGTGCCCTGGGCGGCAAACCCCGGACTGCCCGACGGCGCACCGGCGTTGCCCGGGAGCACGTTGACGATGTGGCCTCCTTGGCCGCGCTGGGCCATCCGACCGCCGAACACCCGGCAGCTGTGGACGATCCCCATGAGCCCCGCGTCGAGGGCGCTCCGCCACTCCTCGGCCGTGGTCTCCAGGAAGCGCCCGGACGGGGACGTACCGGCGAGGTCGGCCGGCCCCTTGGCCGACGCGTCGACCGAAACGTCGGCCGGAACGTTCACCAGGACGTCCACGGTGCCGCACTCCGCCGCGATCTTCGCGCCGAGCTTCTCCATCGCTTGCTCGTCGCCCGGTTCGGCGGTCTCCGCCCAGGCTGCCGGTGCCCCGACGAGCCGGGCCGTCCGCGCGGTACGGGCGGCGCCCGCCGCGTCCCGGTCCACGGCCACCACCCGCGCACCGGCCTCGGCGAACGCCAGGGCGGTGGCCCGTCCGATGCCGTCGGCCGCGCCCGTCACCAGCACCAGTTGTCCGCCGAACCGGTCCGCGTACCGGCCGGAGCCCTGGGGTTCTTTCGCCGCCGCCGGACCGGCCCCGGGGTTCTCGTGCACGGTGGCGAACTCGGATATCCAGGAGGCCAGTTGGTCCGGGCGGGTGCGGGGGACCCAGTGCTGGGCGGGCAGCCGTCGGCGGACCAGGGACGGTGCCCACCGGTCCAGGTCGTCGTAGAGGGACTCCGACAGGAAGGCGTCACCGGTCGGCGTGATCAGCTGAACCGGCACGTGGGCGTGCGCGTCGGGACGCGGCCTGCGCAGCCTGGTGAGGACGTTGTCGCGGTAGAGCCAGGCGCCGTGGGCGGCGTCCCGGGGGAGCGAGGCGGTGGGGTACTCGCCCGCCGGTACCTTCTCCAGCCGCTCCAGGATGTCCGGCCACCGGCGTCCCAGCGGCCCCCGCCAGGCGAGTTCGGGCAGGACCGGGGTGTGCAGCAGGTAGACGTACCAGGACTTGGCGCCCTGGCCGGCGAGCTGGAACACGCGCCGGGGCGTGGGCCGGGTCAGGCGGTCCTGGATCCAGTGCCCGAAGTGGTCCAGCGAGGGCCCGGACATCGAGGTGAAGGAGGCGATCCGGCCCTTGGTCCGCCCGACCGTGACGAACTCCCAGGACTGCACCGATCCCCAGTCGTGGCCCACCAGATGCACCGGCCGGTCCGGGCTCACCGCGTCCACCACGGCCAGGAAGTCGTCGGTCAGCTTCTCCAGCGTGAAGCCACCGCGCAGCGGCTTCGGCGCGGTCGAACGGCCGTGTCCGCGTACGTCGTAGAGCACCACGTGCCACTGCTCGGCCAGCGTCCCGGCCACCCGCGACCACACTTCCTTGCTGTCCGGATAGCCGTGCACCAGCACCACGGTCGGCCGGTCCGGATTCCCCATCTCGGCCACACAGAGTTCGATGCCGCCCGTACGGACCCAGCGCTCGCGCGCTCCCGGCAGATGCATCCCGCCACCTCTCCTCGGTCGGGTGACGCCCCTGCGGCACCCGTCTTCCTCGGCCCCGGCCGCCCGAAACCCGCTCACGGGCAGTGCACTTGGCGAGCTGTACGCGCCAGTAACGTGACACTGAAGAATGTGACGAGGCCGGGCGAGGGGTCAAGAGGGAGGCCCCGCCTGTGGACAAGCACCTGTGGACCACCGCCGGTGGAAGAGCCGTCGGGAGGCCGGGCGGGAGGCCGGGCGGGAGGCCGGGCGGGAGGCCGGGCGGGAGACCGGTTGCCGGTACGCGCCCCCATGTGCGGTCAACACCCGTGCACGGCAGGGCGATCGGGGCGGCGGGAGTTCCCGCCCGGGTCACTCCTGTGCCGGACTCCCCTACGGGTTCCTACAACTCAAGTGTGACGTCCGTGCGACCGCCAGGTCTGACGACCGGCCGTACCCGTACCACTACCGTCGTCCATGTGACTGTGATCGCGATGAAAGCCTTGAGCAAGCGGTACCCACGGGTGACCGCTCTTGACCGGCTCTCCTTGGACATCGGACCGGGCGTGACCGGTCTGGTGGGTGCCAACGGGGCGGGCAAGTCCACACTGATCAAAATCCTGCTGGGACTTTCGCCCGCCACCGAGGGCTCGGCCTCGGTGCTCGGGCTGGACGTCGCCACGCACGGTGCCGCGATCCGGGAGCGGGTCGGGTACATGCCGGAGCACGACTGCCTGCCGCCGGACGTCTCGGCGACCGAGTTCGTCGTCCACATGGCGCGGATGTCCGGTCTGCCGCCGACGGCGGCCCGCGAACGCACCGCCGACACCCTGCGCCACGTCGGTCTCTACGAGGAGCGCTACCGCCCCATCGGGGGTTATTCGACCGGCATGAAGCAGCGCGTCAAGCTGGCCCAGGCGCTGGTGCACGATCCCCGGCTGGTTCTGCTCGACGAGCCGACGAACGGCCTCGACCCGGTCGGCCGCGACGAGATGCTCGGCCTCATCCGCCGGGTGCACACCGACTTCGGCATCTCCGTCCTCGTCACCTCGCACCTCCTGGGCGAGCTGGAACGCACCTGCGACCACGTCGTCGTCATCGACGGCGGCACGCTCCTTCGCTCCAGCTCCACCAGCGAGTTCACCCAGACCACCACCACGCTCGCCGTCGAGGTCACCGACAGCGACGCCCACCCGGACGGCACCGACGCACTGCGTCACAAGCTTCTCGGGGCCGGGGTGAAGCTGGTCGGCGACGACGGCGTCGACACCGGCGGTCTGCCCGGAGCCGGTCACATCCTGCTCGTCGAGGCGACCGGCGAGGACATCTACGACCTGGTCCGCGACAGCGTGGCCGGGCTGGGGCTCGGGCTCGTCCGCATGGAGCAGCGCCGCCACCACATCGCCGAGGTCTTCCGCGCGGACGACGCCCGGCCGGTCCCGGCGCCGGCCGCCGCCCCGGTGGCCGGAGCGGGACATCGGGCCCCGGCCCTCGGAGCCGTACCCCCGGCTCCGGCCGGCCCCGCAGCCGTACCGCAGGCCCCGGCGCCCGGGGCCGTCCGTCAGGTTCCGGCATCCGGGGCCGTACAGCAGAAGGGGAGCGGTCCCGATGAGCACTGAGACCAGGGCCCAGGGCGCGCTGCCCGGCGACGCCTCGCGCATCCACGACATCGGCTACCGCTCCTACGACGGCCCCCGGCTGGGACGCGCCTACGCACGCCGCTCGCTCTACGTCCAGTCCCTCAAGGGCGCGTTCGGGCTCGGGCGCTCCGCCCGGTCCAAGGTGCTGCCGATGCTCATGTTCGCGGTGATGTGCCTGGTCGCCGCGGTCATCGTGGCGGTGTCGATGGCCGCGCCGGGTGCCACGAAGCTGGTCGTGAAGTACACCTCCTACGCGATCTACCTGCAGGCCGTCATCGGGCTGTTCGTGGCCGCCCAGGCCCCGCAGAGCGTCTCGCGGGACCTGCGGTTCCGGACGGTACCGCTGTACTTCTCGCGGCCGATCGAGCACGCCGACTACGTCGTGGCGAAGGTGGCGGCGATGGCGTCCGCCGTCTTCGTGCTCACCGGGACGCCGCTGCTCGTCCTCTACGTGGGCTCGCTGCTCGCGAAATTCGACTTCGGCGACCAGACCGGCTGGTTCGCCCAGGGACTGGTGTCGGTGGCCTTGTTGTCCGTGCTGTTCGCCGCGCTCGCGCTGGTGGTGGCCGCGGTGACCCCGCGCCGGGGCTTCGGCGTCGCGGCGGTGATCGCGGTGCTGACCATCTCGTACGGAGCGGTCTCCACGGTCCAGGCCATCGCGTACTCGACCGGCACCGAGGGAGCCATCGCCTGGTTCGGGCTGTTCTCCCCGATCACGCTGATCGACGGGGTGCAGACCGCGTTCCTCGGCGCCTCGTCCGCCTTCCCCGGAGGCGACGGCCCGTCGGCCGCGATGGGCGTCGTCTACCTGTTCGTCGTGTTCGCGCTCATCGCGGGCTCGTACGCCGTGCTGCTGCGCCGTTACCGGAGGGTCGGGCTGTGACCACCATCGAGATCGACCACGCCTCCCGCTGGTTCGGGAACGTCGTCGCCGTCAACGACGTGAGTATGACGATCGGCCCGGGCGTCACCGGGCTGCTCGGTCCCAACGGTGCGGGCAAGTCCACGCTGATCAACTTGATGGCCGGATTTCTCTCCCCTTCGACGGGTACGGTCACGCTCGACGGGCGGCCGATCTGGCGCAACGAGTCGGTCTACCGGGAAATCGGCATCGTTCCCGAGCGGGAGGGCATGTACGACTTCCTGACCGGCCGGGAGTTCGTCGTCGCCAACGCCGAACTGCAGGGCCTGGGAGCCGCCGAGGCGGCGCGCGCGCTCGCCACGGTCGAGATGGAGTACGCGCAGGACCGCAAGATCCAGACGTACAGCAAGGGCATGCGTCAGCGCGTGAAGATGGCTTCGGCGCTCGTCCACGACCCCTCCGTCCTGCTGCTGGACGAACCGTTCAACGGCATGGACCCCCGGCAGCGGATGCAGCTGATGGAGCTGCTGCGGCGGATGGGCTCGGAGGGCCGCACCGTGCTCTTCTCCTCCCACATCCTCGAAGAGGTCGAGCAACTCGCCTCGCACATCGAGGTGATCGTCGCAGGCCGGCACGCGGCCTCCGGCGACTTCCGCCGTATCCGCCGGCTGATGACGGACCGTCCGCACCGTTATCTCGTGCGCTCCAGCGACGACCGCGCGCTGGCGGCGGCCCTGATCGCGGACCCGTCGACGGCCGGCATCGAGGTGGACCACCACGAGGGCGCGCTGCTGATCCAGGCGGTCGACTTCGGCCGTTTCACCACCCTGCTGCCGCGTGTGGCGCAGGAGCGGGGCATCCGGCTGCTGGCCGTCTCGCCGTCCGACGAGTCCCTCGAATCGGTGTTCTCGTACCTCGTATCGGCCTGACCAGTGGCCGCGAAGGAGCTGTGAAGCGTCATGTACGACCCCACAGTCGCCCGGCTCACCTACCGGGCCCTGCTCGGTCGGCGCCGGGCCGCCATCCTGTTCGTCCTGCCCGCCCTGCTGATCGCGATCTCGTGCGCGGTGCGGGTCCTGGCGGGCGCCGACGACCAGATCACCTCGGACGTGCTCGGCGGGTTCGCCCTCGCCGTGATGGTTCCGCTGATCGGTGTCATCGCGGGTACGGGGGCCATCGGCCCGGAGATCGACGACGGGTCGATCGTCTACCTGCTGGCGAAGCCGGTGAAGCGGCCCACGATCATCTTCACCAAGCTGATCGTGGCCATCGCCGTCACGATGGTCTTCTCCGCCCTGCCCACCCTGATCGCGGGGCTCATCCTCAACGGCAACGGCCAGGGAATCGCGGTGGCCTACACCGTCGGTGCGCTCGTCGCCTCGATCGCCTACAGCGCGCTCTTCCTGCTGCTCGGCACGGTCAGCCGGCACGCGGTCGTGTTCGGCCTGGTCTACGCGCTGGTGTGGGAGGCACTCTTCGGCAGTCAGATGCCCGGGGCGCGCACGCTGAGCGTGCAGCAGTGGGCGCTCGCCGTCGCCGAGAAGGCAGGCGCGGAAGGGGCGATCACCGCCGACGTCCATCTCCCGCTCGCCACGGTGCTGCTGGTCGTGGTGACCGTCGGCGCCACCTGGTACGCGGGCCAGAAGCTGCGGACGCTCAAGCTGGCCGGCGAGGAGTAGGACGCGGTGCCGCCCGCCGGGACGGTTCAGTACGGGACGACCCCCGCTCGGGAGGGCGGGGGTCGTCCCGCGTTCTCCGGCCGTCGCGCACGCGGTGGCCTGCCGCGTGACGTGAGGGTTCGCCGGGTCGTTGGGCCGGATGCGTGGAGGCGACTGGAATCCGTGACGACGAGCGTTCGTGAAACAGGGGAATGCCGGCCCCGGTGCGAGAGCCCCGGGCGGAGCCGGCCATCGAGTGAGTGGCACCCGTGAGCGACCTCCGCCCCTGACGCCCGGGGTGAGGGCCGTCCTTCGCTGTTCCCCGCGTACGGAAGGCATGCCCATGCCCACGGAAGTCGCCCTGCTCGAATCCCGCGCTCTGCGCGCCGAGCGGATGGTGCGCGTCGACATCCTCGACAAGGTGAAGAGCCTTGTCATGCTCCCGGACGGAATTCACGTCCGCACAGAGGACGTGGCGCGCTACTTCGAAGTATCCACAGAGGCGGTGAAAAAGGTCACCCAGCGCCATCGGGCCGAGATGCAGGAGAACGGTCTACTGCTGTTGCGCGGCTCTGACCTGCAGTCCTTCCATAGGGACATGGTGTCCCTATGGGGCGGCGAGGGGGAGGGAAGTTATCCACAGGCAGCCGCCCGGCTCAGCCTCTACACCCGTCGCACGGTGCTCAACGTGGCGATGCTCCTTCGCGACAGCGACATCGCCCGCTGTGTGCGTACGTACCTTCTCGACGCCGAGGGTGATCTGCGGGATCGGTACGACTCGCTCGATTTCCGCGTCACCCGGATCGAAAGCTGCCTCGCCGGAGTCGGTTCGGCCCTTCAGGAGCTGGGTCCGGTCCTGCGCAGGATGTCGGAGCGGTTCGACAGCCTGGACCGGAAGCTGGGGGTGACCCATGAGGTCGTCGGTGCGATGAGCGTCCGGCTGGCCGACGTCGCGCACGACGTGCGACGGGTCGATGCCCGGCTGGACGACGTGGCGTACCGGCTGAGGGAGCTGAGGCCCGGACCGCACCAGGGGTGAACCCGGGCCCGGTCCCGTGCGGGACCGGACGCACGACCGCCCGCGGCCTTCGCGGGCCGCGGGCGGTCGGTGCGGTACGTCGTACGGGGCCGGCGCACGGTCCGGCGTACGGGGCGGTACGCGGACTCGCCCGGAAGCTACCGCGTTCCGCCGGCGAGGAGTTCCTCCAGGACCACCGCGATGCCGTCGTCCTCGTTGGACGCGGTGATCTCGTGCGCCACGGCCTTGAGTTCGTCGTGCGCGTTGGCCATGGCCACCCCGTGGCGTGCCCAGCCGAACATCGGGATGTCGTTGGGCATGTCCCCGAAGGCGATCGTGTCCGCGGCCTTCACGCCGAGCCGGCGCGCGGCGAGCGAGAGACCCGTCGCCTTGCTGAGGCCGAGCGGGAGGATCTCCACGACCCCGGGACCCGCCATCACGATGTTGACCAGGCTGCCCACGACCGCCCGTGCGGCGGCCGTGAGCCGGTCGTCGTCGAGTTCCGGGTGCTGGATGAAGATCTTGTTCAGCGGTGCGGTCCACATCTCGTTCGCGTCGTCGACCCGGACGACCGGCAGCGGGCCCTTGTGGACCCGGTAGCCGGGGCCGACCAGGACCTCGCCGTCGAGCCCGTCGCGGCTCGCGGAGAGCAGCAGAGGGCCCACCTCCGCCTCGATTTTGGACAGCGCGAGCCCGGCCAGCTGCCGGTCCAGCGTGAGCGAGGTGAGCAGCTTGTGCTCACCCGCGTGGTAGACCTGCGCGCCCTGGCCGCAGACGGCGAGGCCGTCATAGCCCAGCTCGTCCAGGATCTGCCGGGTCCACGGCACCGCCCGGCCGGTGACGACGATGTGCGCGGCGCCGGCCTCGGTGGCGGCGGCAAGCGCCTCGCGCGTCCGCGCGGAGACCGTGTGGTCGTCGCGGAGCAGCGTGCCGTCGAGATCGGTGGCGACGAGCTTGAAGGGGAAGGTCACTTGGCGACCGGCTCCAGGACCTCACGCCCGCCGAGATACGGACGGAGCATCTCGGGCACGCGCACGGAACCGTCCGCGAGCTGGTGGTTCTCCAGGATCGCCACGATCGTGCGCGGTACGGCGCAGAGCGTGCCGTTCAGGGTGGCCAGCGGCTGGACCTTCTTGCCGTCCCGCATGCGCACCGACAGGCGGCGCGCCTGGAAGCTGTCGCAGTTGGAGGCGGAGGTCAGCTCGCGGTACTTGCCCTGGGTGGGGATCCACGCCTCGCAGTCGAACTTCCGCGAGGCCGAGGCCCCGAGGTCGCCGGTGGCCACGTCGATCACCTGGAAGGGAAGCTCCAGGCCGGTCAGCCACTGCTTCTCCCACTCCAGCAGCCGGCGGTGCTCGGCCTCGGCGTCGGAGGGGTCGACGTAGGAGAACATCTCGACCTTGTCGAACTGGTGGACGCGGAAGATGCCCCGGGTGTCCTTGCCGTACGTACCGGCCTCGCGGCGGAAGCAGGGCGAGAAGCCGGCGTACCGCAGGGGCAGCTTGTCGGCCTCGATGATCTCGTCCATGTGGTACGCGGCCAGGGGGACTTCGGAGGTGCCGACCAGGTAGAAGTCGTCCTTCTCCAGGTGGTAGACGTTCTCGGCGGCCTGGCCGAGGAAGCCGGTGCCCTCCATGGCGCGCGGGCGGACCAGCGCGGGGGTGAGCATGGGGATGAAGCCGGCCTCGGTCGCCTGCGCGATGGCCGCGTTGACGAGGGCGAGCTCCAGCAGGGCTCCGATGCCCGTCAGGTAGTAGAAGCGCGAACCGGAGACCTTGGCCCCGCGCTCCATGTCGATGGCGCCGAGCGCCTCGCCGAGCTCCAGGTGGTCCTTGGGCTCGAAGCCCTCGGCGCCGAAGTCGCGGATGGTGCCGTGCGTCTCCAGGACGACGAAGTCCTCCTCGCCGCCGACCGGCACGTCCTCCTGGACGATGTTGCCGAGCTGCAGCAGCAGGCGCTTGGCCTCCGCGTCCGCCTCGTTCTGGGCGGCGTCCGCGGCGCGCACGTCGGCCTTGAGCTGGTCGGCGCGGGTCAGCAGCTCCGCCCGCTCCTCGGGTGTGGCCTTGGGGATCAGCTTGCCGAGCGACTTCTGCTCGGAGCGGAGTTCGTCGAAGCGGACGCCGGACGACCTGCGCAGCTCGTCGGCGGAGAGCAGGGCGTCGACGAGTGCGACGTCCTCTCCACGGGCGCGCTGGGAGGCGCGAACACGGTCGGGGTCCTCACGGAGCAGGCGAAGGTCAATCACCCCTCCAGGCTACCGGTGTGCGCTTCGGCCATCCGAACCGATATTGCCAAGCGTGTCACTATGCCCGAATTGCCGTGAATGGTATCTCTGATGGAATCCCGGATTCACGTGGGGAGGCCGGTGAGGGGTTGGGTGGGGAAGCGTGGGCGGGAAATCGTCCGCCCGCAATCGTTCCGTGGATGCGGGCGCGGGTGCGGCGGGAATCGGCCAGGTTCGAGGAGTGCGGGCGCCCTGCCGGCCGAGGTGTCACCCGTGGCCGGGGTGTGTCAATCGAGGTGCTCCCGATGCCCCGAAACGGGCAGAAAGTCGCCTCCTTCTTGACGTACCACCCTGCTCCGTCGGGGAGTTGGGGGTGATCTTCGCAGGGGTTGTCCACAAGGTGAGCCTGCTTGGTTCAGTTATCCACAGGCTGTGTGGAAAACCTGTGGATGGTTGAAGATGCTTCCCGGGGGAGGGCTCCGGAGGGTGCAGGGAGCATGGAATCCATTCCCAAACCGCTTTTCGTTCACCCATTCGAGCGGTAATTCGTCATTCCGTGTCGTTGATCAAGGTAATTGAGTCGAACGAGCCGGATGTGGATCATGGGGAGTCCTGAGAGGCTTCGCGGCTCCATGGGGTCACCTGGGGTGATTTGTCGATGATGTCGAGCGATGGTGTCGACTTGTCCCCAGGCCGAGGTCGCTCCCTGTGGATAACTCTGTGGGTAAACGACCATCGGTGGGGAGGCCGCCCGGATGTGCACCCGGCGCTCCTGCGAAAACGCCTCCTGGAGCGGCCCCGTACCGTCAGCCGCGTCCGTCCTGGCTGCGGGCCAGCCAGTCCGAGGCGTCGGCGAAGTCCGCGTCCGAGGTGCCCACACGCAAAGGGGCGGCCTCCTCCGCTGTCACTCCGGCCCGGGGGTAGGAGCCCAGAAAGCGCAGGTTCGGGCAGATGCGCTTGAGTCCCATCAGCGCCTCGCCCACCCGCCGGTCCGCGATGTGTCCCTCGGCGTCCACCGCGAAGCAGTAGTCGCCGATGCCCTTACCCGTGGGACGGGACTGGATCAGCATCAGGTTGACCCCGCGTACCGCGAACTCCTGGAGCAGTTCGAGCAGGGCGCCCGGGCGGTCCTCGCCCAGCCAGAGGACCACGGAGGTCTTGTCGGCGCCGGTCGGGGCCGAGGGCCGGGCCGGGCGGCCGACGAGGACGAAGCGGGTCTGCGCGTTCACCGCGTCGTGGATCTCGGTGGCGAGCGGGACGAGCCCGTACGTCGACGCCGCGAACTCCCCGGCGAAGGCGGCGTCGTACCGTCCGTCCCGGACCAGCCGGGCGCCGTCCGCATTGGACGCGGCGGACTCCCACACGGCTCCGGGGAGGTGGGCGGCCAGCCAGTTGCGGACCTGCGGCTGTGCGGCGGGGTGCGCGGTGACGGACTTGATGTCCTCCAGCCGGGTCCCGGGACGCACCAGCAGCGCGAACGAGATGGAGAGCAGCACCTCGCGGTAGATCATCAGCGGGGCGCCCACCGCCAGCTCGTCGAGGGTCGCGGTGATCCCGCCCTCGACCGAGTTCTCGATCGGTACGAGCGCGGCGGCGGCCTCGCCGCTGCGTACCGCGTCCAGCGCCGCCGGTACGGAGACCATGGGGACGAGCTCGCGGGTGGCGGCCTCCGGGAGCGTACGGAGCGCCACCTCGGTGAAGGTGCCTTCGGGGCCGAGGTAGGCGTAGCGCGTAGCGGACATGCGGTCACTCTAAGGGCTGGCGGGGCGGCTTTCGGGGGTGTTCCGGCAGGGCCCGGCGGCGGGCCCCGCGCCCCCGGGGGCGGTCAGGACTCCAGCAGCCGCTGCCCCACGTACTCCCCTTGCGCGGCACCGCCCGGCACCGCGAAGACACCGCTCGCCTCGTGCCGGATGAACGGCGAGAGCGCGTCCCCCCGGTCGAGTTTGCGCTGCACCGGCACGAAGCCCCGGAACGGGTCGGCCTGCCAGCAGACGAAGAGCAGCCCCGCGTCCGGCGTCCCGTCCGGGTCGATGCCGTCGTGGTACGAGAACGGGCGCCGCAGCATCGCCGCCCCGCCGTTCTTCTCCGGCGAGGAGATCCGGGCGTGGGCGTTCGACGGGATCACCGGCTTGCCGTCCGCACCGAGCTTGTCCAGATCCATCGCGGTGGTCTCGGTGCCGCCGCTGAGCGGGGCGCCGTCGTCCTTGCGCCGGCCGATGACCCTCTCCTGACGTGCGACCGAGAGCTTCTCCCAGTCGTCCAGCAGCATCCGGATGCGGCGGACGACCGCGTAGGAGCCACCCGCGAGCCAGTCCCCGGCCGGGTCGGCGGCAGCGGAGGCCGAGGACGCGGGCACGAAGATCCGTGCGTCGAAGTCGCCGTCGGCGGGCTTGGGGTTGTTGGTCCCGTCCAGTTGGCCCATCAGGTTGCGGGCCGTCAGGGGGCGGGCGGTCGCGCCCGGAGTGCGGTTGAAGCCGTTCATCTGCCAGCGCACGCGCGCCGCCGAACCGGCGGCCCGCTGGACCGCGCGCAGTGCGTGGAAGGCGACGAGCGCGTCGTCGGCGCCGATCTGCACCCAGAGGTCGCCGTTCGACCGTCCGGAGTCGAGGTGGTCCGAGGAGAACGCGGGCAGCGGGTCGAGCCCGGCGGGCCTCCGCTCCTCCAGTCCGGTCCGGTCGAAGAAGGTACGGCCGAAGCCGAAGGTGAGCGTCAGGGAGGACGGGCCGGCGTCCAGGGCGATCCCGGTGTCCCCGCCCGAGTCGGCCGGGCGGCCCGCCATCAGCTCCGCGGCCAGCGCCGACCAGCGCCGCATCAGTGCGGCGGCCTGGGTGCGCCCGGCGCCCGCCGTGAGGTCGAAGGCGACGAGGTGGCCACTGGCCTGGAGCGGTGTGGTGATCCCGGGCTGAAGTTTCCCGTGAAACATCGCCTCGGTCGAGCCGATCGAGGAGAGCGCCGCCGGTGCGTCCGGGCGCGTCGCGGCGTACCCGGTGGCACCACCGGCGGCGCCCAGCACCAGGCCGGCGGCCCCGGCCGCCCCGGCGCCACCGAGCAGCTTCCGCCGAGAGACTCCGCCGGTGGCCGCGTTCGCGTCGTCGCTCTCCGGGGCAGCCCCGTTCGCCCCGGCACGCTCCCGGGGGATCCGTACGTTCGTGTTCCGCTTGCTCACGCAGCTCAGCCGATCTTCACGTTCTTGACGACGGTGGTCTCGTCGATGTCCGAGGTGCGGACGGTGACCGCGAGCTTCCATTCGCCCGCCATCGGGATCTGGACGCCGCTCGCGGCCCAGTGGCCCTCGGCGAGCCGATCGGGGACGACCGGCAGGGGGCCGATGTCCTTCGCCTCCAGGGTGAGCGCGATCCGTACCTCCGGTACCTCCATCGAGGTGCCCTTCCCGTCCTGGAGCCACAGGTGCAGGTCGTTGGAACCGGTCCGGCCGGGGTCGAGGTCCAGCTGGACGGTTCCCTTGCCGTTGATGCCACCGGTGTCGAACGGCAGGCTCACGGTGACCGGCTGGGCGGCCTCCGGAGCGGCGGCGACGTTGGTCCGCGCGGCCTCCTCCTCCGTACGGCCGGGTTCGGTCGACGAGAGAACGGTGGTGACGGCCAGCAGGACGACGGCGATGCCGGTCTCGACGAGGACCGAGCGGCGCAGTCCGGAGCGGCCGGTATCGGCGTCGCGGGCCTTCCGCTCCCTGGTCGACGTCAGGGCGGCCCGTTGCCGGGCGAGTTGGGCGGCACGCGCGGGGTCGGTGCTCGTGGCCGGCCCGCCCTCGCCCGTACCGGCGGCCGGCTCGGTGACCGCGACGGTGACCAGTCCGGCCTTCGCCTCCTCGGCCGCCGGGTCGGCCCCGGTCTCCGGGGTCACCGGTCCGGTCCCGGTCTCTTCGGTCACCGGTCCGGTCCCGGTCTCCGGGGTCACCGGTCCGGTCCCGGCCGGCTCCCCGTTCGTGAGCCGGCCCGTCCAGCGCCGGGAGATCCAGGCGACGCCCACGAGGACCGCGACCAGTCCGACCTTCACCAGCAGCAGCCGGCCGTAGGTGGTGCCGGTGAGCGCCGACCAGGAGCCGACCTGGCGCCAGGACTGGTAGAGCCCGGTTCCGGCGAGTACCACCACGCTGCCGAACGCCATCCGTGAGAAGCGGCGTACGGCGGCGGAGGGCAGTTCGGGGACCCGGTAGAGGGCGGTCAGCAGGGAGGCCAGGCCGCCCAGCCAGGCCGCGACCGCCAGCAGGTGGGCCATGTCGACCGGCATGGCGATGCCCGGCTGGAGCCCGGTGGAGGCGTGTTCGGCGAGCGACCAGGTGCCCGCGATCCCGGTGGCGACGACCGCCCCGCCGAGCGAGAGGCCGAAGGTGAGGTCCTTCCGCTCCTTCTCGTCCTCGCGCCGGGGGTACGTACCGAACAACACGGCGACGAAGAGCGCGGAGGCGCCCAGCAGGAGCAGCCGGGAGACCAGCGCCGCACCCGGCTTGGTCTCCAGCGACGCCTGGAGACCGGCGAGATCGAAGGCATCGGCGAACTTCCCGCTGCCGGTGTACGGGTTGCGCAGCAGCAGCATCAGCAGGGTGGACGCGGTGAGGGTGATCCAGCCGCCGAGGACGAGCCGTTGCAGCGGGCGGGCCGAGGCGCCGCCCCGCCAGCAGGCGAGGACGAACGCGGAGCCGCCCGCGAGCAGGATGAAGCCGGTGTACGCGGCGTACCGTGCGATGTCGTAGAGCAGGCCGACCACTCCGCCGCCCGCTCCCGAGGTGGGCAGCGCGACGGTGGTGGTGGACGGTGCGCCGATGGAGAAGGTGAAGGCACCCGAGACCGGGTGGCTGTCGGCGGACACCGCCTGCCAGGCCACGGTGTAGGTGCCGTCGGGGAGTCCGGAGTGGAGCGTGACGGCGTACCGGGCGGCCTTGCCGTCGCCGACCGCGCGCGGGTCACCGGTGTCGGCCCGCGCGCCGGACGGATCGAGCACCCGGATCGCGTCGTCGCCCAGCGAGACGGACTCGGAGAAGGAGAGGGTGACGTTCTGGGGTGCGGCGTCGACCACCGCCCCGTCCTGCGGGTCGCTCCCCGTGAGGGCGGCGTGCGCGGACGCGGGTGCCGCGCCCGCCAGCATCAGGCCGAGGAACAGGCCGATCAGCGTGGCGAGGAGCGCGGACGCGGTGAGCGGCCGGCGTATCGGGGAAGGCCGGACACGACCTGCGCGCGGGGCGGTGGCTGTCATGGTGGATTCAGTCCCTCACTGCTTCGCCGGGTTGTAGGTCGTCTCCTCGACGGGAAGCTCGACCGTGATCGGGCCGGTCTTCTCGAAGTGCAGCTCCACGGAGATCTTCTGTCCTCGCTTCGGCTGCCGCTTGAGTTCGCTGAACATGATGTGGCTGCCGCCGCGTTCGAGGTCCAGTTCGCCGCCCGCGGGCACCTCGAAGGACGAGACCATCCGCATGGTCTGGCCCTTGGTCTCGTGGATCGTGACGTGGTCGGAGATCGAGCTGGTCACCGACGTCAGCCGGTCGGTGGCCCCGCCCTTGTTCTCCACGACGAGGAAGGCCGCCGCGATGTCGCTCACCGGCTGCGGCATGAACGCCCCGACGACCTTCAGCTCGGGGGAGCCCCCGGCGGAACACCCCGCGAGGGTCAGGCCCGTGGCGAGCGCCAGTCCGCCGGCGAGTACCGCCCGGCCTGTCACGGCTTCGCCCCCTGGATGAGCTTGGGGAGGTCCGCGGTGTAGTCGTCGGCGGTGGTGTCCTCGCTGTAGATGACGTATCCGGCGTCGGTTTTCGGGGAGAACGCCATGACCTGGGCGCCGTGCATGGAGACGACGGTGCCGTCCTTCTCCGTCGTCGCGGGGTCGATGCCGATGCCCATCGACCGGGCGCCCGCCTGGATGGTCTTGAAGTCGCCGGTGAGGCCGATGAAATCGGGGTCCTGGGCCTTGAGCCAGGCACCCAGCGAGGCCGGGGTGTCCCGCTCGGGGTCGGTGGTGATGAAGACGACCCGGAGTTCGTCCTGCTCGGCGGCGGGCAGCGCGCGCTTGGCGAGCGCGATGTTGCTCATGGTCAGCGGGCAGACGTCCGGGCAGTTGGTGTAGCCGTAGTAGATGAGCGTCGGCTTGCCCTTGGTCTCCTTGCGGAGGTCGTACGTCTTGCCGTGGGTGTCCGTCAGGACGAGGTCCGGCTTGGTGAACGGCTGGTCGAGGACGGTGGCGGCCTGGGTGGTGGTGGACGTGGAGACGTCGGTCACCGGCTTGGCGGACGCGTCGTCGTTCGAGCCGCAGGCGGTCAGTGCCAGTGCCGCCGCCGCGGCGAACGCGACGACCGACGCCAGTTTCTTGGTGCGCATGAAGGATGTGTTCCTGGTCCGTGGTGCGGTGGATGGCCCCCGGGAACCGGGCCGGGGCGCGCGTGCGCCCCGGCCCGGCACGGAGGGACGGAGGGTCCGGGTGGGTCAGACGGTACGACGGCGGGCGAGGACGCCGAACGCGACGCCCGCGAGGCCGATGACGATGCCGACGATGCCCAGCACCCGGGCGGTGCTGTCGCTCGCCGAGGTGGAGTCCGAGGCGGCCTCGGTGGCGTGACCGGCCGACGCGGACGCGTCGGTGCCGGCGGCCTTGTCGTCGGCGGTGGCGCCGTGGGCGTCCGCCGCGGCGTCGGTCAGTGTCAGGACCGGCGCCGGGTTGTCGGGCTCCTCGCCACTGGCCGGGGTCTCCTCGATCCAGCGGACGACTTCCTTGCTGCTGTACGTCTGGAGGGCCTTGAAGACGAGCTGGTCGGCGTCCTCGGGGAGTTGGCCCACCGAGAGCGGGAACTGCTGGAAGTACCCGGGCTTGATCGCGGCGGAGGCGTCGGCGGTCCAGGTGACCTTGGAGACGGCCTCGGTCACCTTCTTGCCGTGGACGTCGAGCGGCTTGGCGAGCGTGGCCTTGGTGACGTCGATCTTCCAGCCCGGCACGGCTTGCGGGCTGACCGAGGAGAGCGGGTGGTCCGTGGGGAAGCTGACTTCGAGCTTCACGGTGGAGGCGTTGTCGCGCTCGTTGGGGACCTTGAAGTTGATGGTGGCGTAACCGCCCTTGGCCGCCTCGCCCTGGGGCTGCACGCTGACGTGCGCGGAGGCGGGACCGGCGAGCAGCAGAACGGTGGTCGCGGCGATGCCGCCCGCGACGGCGATACGGGAAACGTTCATGGCAGGGATCACTCCACGGAGCAGGGAAACGGTGATCCGGCGCGCGGGTGCGCGACGGCATCACGACACCTCGTCCCACGGCCGTCGTGACGGCGGGGCCGTCCTTCGGCACGGGGAGGATGTCGCGTCAGGCTGCGAGGGCGTACGCGGCGGGAGGCCCGCGCCTGATCACCAGATGCTGGAGAGGATCGCCGGTGGCCGGAGCCGGGGCGTCCACGGAGGTACGGGCCGGGCGCGGCCCGGCCGTCGGCGCGCCGGGGAATCCGGCGCGCAGTACCCGTATCCGTCGATCGCGATGGTGCCCTCGTCCGGCTTCTGCATGCCGTAGAGGATCTTCATCAGGGTCGACTTGCCGGCGCCGTTCTCGCCGATGAGCG
>NZ_JBSFVR010000129.1:0-19518 GCF_053592415.1 Streptomyces sp. NPDC002690
GCCCGCCACGGGTGGTGCCTGCGCGGCGGCGCCGCAGGACGCTACACCCGGTGGACCCCGCCCGGACCGGCCGGCGGGCCCGCCAGCCTGCTGGTGCCCGCCACCGCGGCCTTCCCCGACGCCGAGGACCTGCTCGCGGAGGCGCTCGCGGCCCTCGCCCGCAGCGCGGAACCCTCCGCCCGGGACGTCCTCGTCGCCCTCGCCGTACCCAGCGACGAGGTCCGCTGGTGGCGCGAGGTCCCCGAGGAGACCGTGGCCGCGGCCGGGGCCGCCGGTGCGGCGGGCTGGGGCGAGGCGGAGGCGCTGCGCTCGGCCGCCCTGCGCATCCTGCTGGCCGGCTCCCTCGCCGTACGCGGCCCGGCGGGCCACCACGGGGCCCGTCACCGCAGACGGGCCCGGGCCGCCCTGGACGACGTGCTGATCGGCCCGGCCCCGGGCGGGCGCCGGCTCACCGCCTTCCTGCCCGTGGCCTCCGGCAGGGCCGTCGCCGGCCGGCTCTACCGGGCGCTGCACGCCGCCCGCGAGGCCGTCGACTACCAGCGCGCCACCGGCGGCATGGAGGCCTTCGACGCCGCGGTCCCCGCCGGGGTCAGCCGCGAGCTGACCGATGCCCTGGTCGCGCTGGTCCGGGGCTCCGAGGGCGCCAGGATCACCGTCGGCTGGGCGCCCTCGCGCGGTGCGCCCGACAACTGCCCGGACCGCCCCGAACCCGTCGACTTCTCCCCGGGCGATCTCCCCGCGCTCCGGCTGGCCGGTACCCGCTACCGCCGTCAGGAGCCGTCCGTCCCGGTCCGGATCACCGGCGCCGTCGTCCGGATGCGCCGCTCGGGGCCGCGCGGCCCCGGGACCGTACGGCTGCGCGTCCTCGCGGGCGCCGAGGTGGCGCACGTACGGGTCGAGCTGGACGAGGAGGCGTACCGCATCGCCGGCCACGCCCACCTCGTCGGGCTGCCGCTCCGGGTGGAGGGCCTGCTGGAGAGCCGGGGCGGTTTCCGGCGGCTCACCGGCGCCGCCCAGGTCGTTCCCGTCCAGGTCGACGAGGCGGAGCGGGACCGGCTGATGAAGGCGCTCCAGGAGAACCTGGACTGGTTCGAAGAGGCGTGCGCGGGCGACGAGGAGTAGCTCCCGCACGGGCCGGCGCCCAGGACCGCGAGGCCCTCGCCGGTCACCCGTGAAGAACGCAATGTGAATAAGGCTGCCCGGCTCGGTACGATCCTTGGTGCACGCGCAAGCAATGCGGTGCGCCCCCTGAGTCAGGAGAGACCGGTGTCAGACGTCCGTGTGATCATCCATCGCGATTCCGAGCGGGAAGAGCACGTGGTGACGACGGGCACGACGGCCGCCGACCTCTTCCCCGGACAGCGCTCGGTCGTGGCCGCCCGCGTCGACGGTGAGCTGCGCGACCTGGCGTACGCCGTCCAGGACGGCGAGACCGTCGAGCCCGTGGAGATCTCCTCCGAGGACGGCCTCAACATCCTGCGCCACTCCACCGCGCACGTGATGGCCCAGGCCGTCCAGGAACTCTTCCCCGAGGCCAAGCTCGGCATCGGCCCGCCGGTCAAGGACGGCTTCTACTACGACTTCGACGTCGAGAAGCCGTTCACGCCCGAGGATCTCAAGGCCATCGAGAAGAAGATGCAGGAGATCCAGAAGCGCGGCCAGCGCTTCTCCCGCCGTGTCGTCACGGACGAGGCGGCCCGCGAGGAGCTGGCCGCCGAGCCGTACAAGCTGGAGCTCATCGGCATCAAGGGCTCGGCCTCGTCCGACGACGGCGCCGACGTCGAGGTGGGCGGCGGCGAGCTGACCATCTACGACAACCTGGACGCCAAGACCGGCGACCTGTGCTGGAAGGACCTCTGCCGCGGTCCGCACCTGCCGACCACCCGGTTCATCCCGGCGTTCAAGCTGATGCGCAACGCCGCCGCCTACTGGCGCGGCAGCGAGAAGAACCCGATGCTCCAGCGCATCTACGGCACCGCGTGGCCCACCAAGGAAGAGCTCAAGGCGCACCTGGAGTTCCTGGAGGAGGCCGCCAAGCGCGACCACCGCAAGCTCGGCAACGAGCTCGACCTCTTCTCCTTCCCCGACGAGATCGGCCCCGGCCTCGCCGTCTTCCACCCCAAGGGCGGCATCATCCGCCGGGCCATGGAGGACTACTCGCGGCGCCGCCACGAGGAGGAGGGCTACGAGTTCGTCTACAGCCCGCACGCCACCAAGGGCAAGCTCTTCGAGAAGTCCGGCCACCTGGACTGGTACGCCGACGGCATGTACCCCCCCATGCAGCTCGACGACGGGGTGGACTACTACCTCAAGCCGATGAACTGCCCGATGCACAACCTGATCTTCGACGCGCGCGGCCGTTCCTACCGTGAACTCCCCCTCCGCCTCTTCGAGTTCGGCACGGTCTACCGGTACGAGAAGTCCGGCGTGGTGCACGGCCTGACCCGCTCGCGCGGATTCACCCAGGACGACGCGCACATCTACTGCACCAAGGAGCAGATGGCCGAGGAGCTGGACCGCACGCTCACCTTCGTGCTGAACCTGCTCCGCGACTACGGCCTGAACGACTTCTACCTGGAGCTCTCCACCAAGGACCCGGAGAAGTTCGTCGGCTCCGACGAGATCTGGGAAGAGGCCACCGAGACGCTGCGCCAGGTCGCCGAGAAGCAGGGCCTCCCGCTGGTCCCGGACCCGGGCGGCGCCGCCTTCTACGGCCCGAAGATCTCCGTGCAGTGCAAGGACGCCATCGGCCGCACCTGGCAGATGTCGACCGTGCAGCTCGACTTCAACCTGCCGGAGCGCTTCGACCTGGAGTACACCGGCCCGGACGGCACCAAGCAGCGCCCGGTCATGATCCACCGCGCCCTGTTCGGTTCCATCGAGCGCTTCTTCGCGGTGCTCCTGGAGCACTACGCGGGCGCCTTCCCGGTCTGGCTCGCGCCCGTCCAGGCGGTCGGCATCCCGATCGGCGACGCCCACATCCCGTACCTCCAGGAGTTCGCCGCCACGGCGCGCAAGCAGGGGCTGCGGGTCGACGTGGACGCCTCCTCGGACCGGATGCAGAAGAAGATCCGCAACCAGCAGAAGGCCAAGGTCCCCTTCATGATCATCGCGGGTGACGAGGACATGGTCAACGGTGCCGTCTCCTTCCGCTACCGCGACGGTTCGCAGGAGAACGGCATCCCGGTCGCCGAGGCCATCGCCAAGATCGCCAAGGCCGTCGAGGACCGCGTCCAGGTCTGATCACCGGCACGGCCAGGAGTACGGCCCCCGGCGCGGCGTCAGCCCGCCGGGGGCCGTTCCTCGTCCTCCCGCCGGAACACCTGGAGCAGCCACGACGAGAAGGAACCCGTCACCGCGCCCAGCAGCGCGAGGCCACAGGCCATCAGTCCCGCCGCGACGATCCGGCCCTCCGGGGTGACCGGCACCGCGTCCCCGTACCCCACCGTCGTCAGGGTCTCGCAGGCCCACCAGACAGCGTCGCCGAAGGTGAGGATGCTGGCGCCCGGCGCGGTGTGCTCCACGTGGTAGACGGTGAGCGCGGCGGAGACCCCGAGCAGCACCGCGGAGAGCCCGGCGTACGACATCACGCGGGCGTACAGGCTCAGCCGGGGCTCGGCCCGGCGCTGCTGCACCGCCGAGTACACCTTCACCACGCGCAGAGGCCGCAGCAGCGGCATCACCAGCACCAGGGTGTCCAGCCAGTGCGTCCGCACGAAGCGGTGGCCCAGACCGCTGAGCCGCAGACGTACGGCGTAGTCCACGACGAAGAGCGCCCAGGTCCCGTAGACGAGCCCCAGCCCCACGTCCGGCCACGGCTCGCGGTCCCGGCCGGCCAGCACGTGGATCGCGTACCCCGCGAGGAACACCAGCGAGGCCACCGCGAGCGGCACCTCCGCGCGCTCCTCCCACCGGGCGAGACGGGGCGGCGGAGCGGTGGTGGGGCGGTCGTCCGGGGATGCGGGGCGGTCGCTCGGCGGGTCGGGGCGGTCGCTCATGGCCGCAAGCATCCCGCCGCCGCGAGGGGCAGGGCCCCGGCGACACGCGCGACGGGGGTGACGCCATATGCTGAACCGCATGACGAGTGAGCCCGAGCAGCAGATCGGAGTGGGGACGCCCGACGCGTTCCAGCGCCTGTGGACCCCCCACCGGATGGCCTACATCCAGGGTGAGAACAAGCCGAGCGGTCCCGGCGCGGACGACGGCTGTCCGTTCTGTACGATCCCGTCCAAATCGGACGTGGACGGGCTCGTCGTCGCACGGGGCACACACGTCTACGCGGTGCTCAACCTCTATCCGTACACCGGCGGCCACCTCATGGTCGTGCCCTACCGGCACGTCGCCGACTACACCGAGCTGGACGGCCCGGAGACGCTCGAACTCGCCGACTTCACCAAGAAGGCCATGGTCGCGCTCCGGGCGGCCTCCGGAGCGCACGGCTTCAACATCGGCATGAACCAGGGAGCCGTCGCGGGCGCCGGCATCGCCGCGCACCTGCACCAGCACCTCGTCCCGCGCTGGGGCGGCGACACCAACTTCATGCCCGTGGTGGGCCACACCAAGGTGCTCCCGCAACTCCTCGGCGACACCCGCGCGATGCTGGCCGACGCCTGGCCGGCCGCCTGACGCACCCCGTACGACGCACCCCGTACGGAGAGGAGGGGCGCCCCTCCTCCCCGTACGCCCAGGGCTCAGGCGTCGTACGTGTCGGCCTTCTTCGGCGCCGCGTCCTGGACCGCGCCGCTCAGCGACATCGAGCGGCTGCTGAAGCGCTCCGTGTCCACGCCGTTCTCCTTCAGCACCCGCAGCGCCGCCGAGTGGACCACCCGCAGCACCGGAGTGGCGGCGCGCAGCGCGTCGTCCGCCATGAAGCGGTGGTTCCACGGCTGCGAGGCCCACGCGTGCCGCATCCCGAACGGCTCCGGCAGGCTGATCTTGCCGCCGAGGTAGTCCAGCAGCGGCGGATACCAGGTCAGCGGGGCGCGCAGCGCGAGGCGGACCACCTCCTCCGGCTCGACCAGCGGCAGGTTGATCTTGCGGGTCTCCCAGAAGCGGACGGTCTTGTTGACCGTCTTCGTCTTCGCGGCGGGCTTGGAGAAGAAGAGCGAGTGGACCGGACCCAGCGCGTGCCCGGTGACCTCGATGCGCAGCGTCTCGTGCAGCACCGTCACCGTGATCATCATGGTCAGCACCAATTGGCCGTCCCAGAGCGTGAACTGCACACCCAGGTAGTGCCGCGCACCGCTGCCGAACTGCTGGTGGTTGCAGATGCGCTGTATCTCGTGCGGCTTGACCTGGAAGGTCGCCACGTCCTCACCGGCAGGGCGGGACACCGAGTCCGCGTTCTCACCGACCGGGGAGACGATCCAGTGCTTCACCGAGGGCTTGGGGAAGCCGCCGGTGTTCAACGGCCCGCGCTCCAGCATCTGCAACTGGTCGTGGATGACCCGGATCACGTCCCAGCTGCGGAACTGGTGGAACTCCTTGGTGGGATCGGCCGAGACCAGCTCCTCCGCCAACTGCCAGCTGCCCCAGCGGGTTCCCATGCCGAGAATGCCCTTGGGGCCCGCGTAGAAGACCGAGTTCGACTGCTGCTCCGCCGCGAGCTTCTCCAGCGACTGGCGCAGCGCCTCGCGGGCCGTCTCGTTGGGGTTCTTCGGCACCGCGTCCGGGATCTTGGCACTGACCCCGCCGCCCGACAGCAGCCCTTCCCAACGGGCCCGCATGTCCTTCGCGGAGCTCTCCGCGATCCGCTTGGCGATCAGCCAGCCGATCACCGGGGCGACGATCGCCCCGCGCAGGTAGAGCCCCAGGAAGCCGCCGACCGGCAGCGCGATCAGCGCCACCACCGCCAGACCGCCGATGACGACCAGCACCACCGTGCCCAGGGCCTTGAACGCGGTGTCCTTGGACTTGTCGAGGGCGTCCCGCAGCCGGAAGGCGATGATCCACAGCAGCAGGCCGGGCAGGAACAGCACCCCGCACACCAGCGTCACCAGCGTCAGCCGGGTATCGCGCTCCTTGCGCAGCCGGGACGCCGAAAGGCAGTGCTCCACCACCGTCTGCGGGTCCATCCCGAAGGACTGGATCAGCGCGCCGCGCGCCCCGCCCAGGGTGCGTTCCTGCACCGCGCGCGAGAATGCCTCACCCAGGTTGGGCTTGAAGTAGTTGGCCTTGAAGAACTTCGAGGAACCCTCCGACACCGAGGACTTGTGCCACTCGTTGTCCGCTTTGAGGATCTCCTCCACCGGGCTGTCCCGGTACGCCGCCGAGGCCAGGGCGTTCGTCGCCACCGCCCCGGCGCTCGCGCCCTGGATCGGGATCTGCGCTCCGGGAGAAAAGTCGAATCCGTCGCTGGCCACTTGTTCGCCCCCACTCGCCGCATGGTCTGCTCCTGCGGGTGTGCCCAACTACCGTACGCGGCATACCTTCTGAGCTGCGCCCACAGCGTAGCGCCCGAACGCCCCCACCGCCCGTCACCGGGGCGGAGCCGACAGTGATTGCGACAACGCGCCGTCCGAGCGCCCCCGCGACGCGCAGAAGCGGCGGGACGGGTGCCCGTCCGGTGGACCGGCCGCGTGGTGACTACGATGGGCCAGCCGGTGGCCGAAGGGGTCGCACGGCCCACCGACCCCTCAGGGAAGGCCATGCTGAACAAGTACGCGCGTGCGTTTTTCACGCGTGTCCTCACGCCGTTCGCCGCTCTGCTGCTCCGACTCGGGGTCAGCCCCGACGCGGTCACACTGATCGGCACGGCCGGAGTGATGGCCGGTGCGCTCGTCTTCTTCCCCATGGGGGAGTTCTTCTGGGGCACCATCGTCATCACCGTCTTCGTCTTCTCGGACCTCGTCGACGGGAACATGGCACGGCAGGCCGGGATCTCCAGCCGCTGGGGCGCGTTCCTCGACTCGACACTCGACCGGGTCGCCGACGGCGCCATCTTCGGCGGCTTCGCACTCTGGTACGCGGGCAACGGCGACGACAACATCCTCTGCGCCGTGGCGATCTTCTGTCTCGCCAGCGGCCAGGTCGTCTCCTACACCAAGGCGCGCGGCGAGTCGATCGGTCTGCCCGTCGCCGTCAACGGCCTGGTGGAGCGCGCCGAACGCCTGGTGATCTCGCTGGTCGCCGCCGGCCTCGCCGGACTGCACGGCTTCGGCGTCCCCGGCATCCAGATCCTGCTGCCGATCGCGCTGTGGATCGTCGCCGCGGGCAGCCTGGTGACCCTCGTCCAACGTGTGGTCACCGTGCGCCGGGAGTCCGCCGAGGCGGACGCGGCCGTCGCCGCGGCAGCCGCTCAAGCGGGCCCGGCGGGTCGGGGGACCGAGGACGGCCGGTGAGCAAGCCAGGCACCGACCTCAGGGACCGGCTGACCGACGGCCTCTACGGCCTCGGCTGGGGTGCGGTGAAGAAGCTGCCCGAGCCGGCCGCCCGCGCCCTCTTCCGCACCCTCGCCGACCAGGTGTGGAAGCGGCGCGGCAAGAGCGTGCTGCGACTGGAGTCGAACCTCGCCCGCGTCGTCCCCGACGCCTCCGCGGCCCGGCTCGCCGAACTCTCCCGGGCCGGCATGCGCTCGTACATGCGCTACTGGATGGAGTCGTTCCGGCTGCCCGCCTGGAGCCCGGAGCAGATCAAGGAACGCATCGACGTCACCGACGCCCACCGCCTCACCGAGGGCCTGGACGCCGGACGCGGAGTCGTCCTCGCCCTGCCGCACCTGGGGAACTGGGACCTGGCCGGAGCCTGGGTCACCACCGACCTCAAGGTCCCCTTCACCACGGTCGCCGAACGCCTCAAGCCCGAGACCCTCTACGACCGCTTCGTCGCCTACCGCGAGAGCCTCGGCATGGAGGTGCTGCCGCACAGCGGCGGCGCGGCCTTCGGCACCCTGGCCCGCCGGCTGCGCGCGGGCGGTCTGGTCTGCCTGGTCGCCGACCGCGACCTGTCCGCCTCCGGGGTGGAAGTCGACTTCTTCGGCGCCCGTGCCCGGATGCCCGCGGGCCCGGCGCTGCTCGCCCAGCAGACCGGGGCGCTGCTGCTCCCCGTCACCCTCGGCTTCGACGACACACCCGTCATGCGGGCACGGGTCCACCCGCCCGTCGCCGTGCCCGAGGAGGGCACGAGGGCCGAGCGGACCGAGGCCATGACCCAGGCCCTCGCCGACGCCTTCGCGGAAGGCATCGCCGCCCACCCGGAGGACTGGCACATGCTGCAACGGCTCTGGCTCGACGACCTCGACCTCGCCGGCGGTACGGCCGAGGGGAAGACCCCGTGAAGATCGGCATCGTCTGCCCGTACTCCTGGGACGTCCCCGGCGGTGTCCAGTTCCACATCAGGGACCTCGCCGACCACCTGATCCGGCTCGGCCACGAGGTCTCCGTGCTCGCCCCGGCCGACGACGACACCCCGCTGCCGCCGTTCGTCGTCTCGGCGGGCCGGGCCGTGCCGGTCCCGTACAACGGCTCCGTGGCCCGCCTCAACTTCGGCTTCCTCTCGGCGGCCCGGGTGCGCCGCTGGCTGCACGAGGGCACCTTCGACGTCATCCACATCCACGAGCCGGCCTCGCCCTCGCTGGGACTGCTCGCCTGCTGGGCGGCGCAGGGCCCGATCGTCGCCACCTTCCACACCTCGAACCCGCGTTCCCGCGCGATGATCGCCGCGTACCCGATCCTCCAGCCCGCCCTGGAGAAGATCAGCGCCCGCATCGCGGTGAGCGAGTACGCCCGCCGGACCCTGGTCGAGCACCTCGGCGGCGACGCCGTGGTCATCCCCAACGGCGTCGACGTCGGGTTCTTCGCCGGCGTCGAGCCGAAGCCCGAGTGGCAGGGCTCCACCCTCGGGTTCGTCGGCCGCATCGACGAGCCGCGCAAGGGCCTGCCGGTCCTCATGAAGGCGCTGCCCACGATCGTCGCGGCCCGCCCCGACACCCGGCTGTTGGTGGCCGGCCGGGGCGACGAGGAGGAGGCCGTCGCCCAGCTTCCCGAGGAGCTGCGCTCCCGCGTCGAGTTCCTCGGCATGGTCAGCGACGAGGACAAGGCCCGGCTGCTGGCCAGCGTCGACGTGTACGTCGCCCCGAACACCGGCGGCGAGAGCTTCGGGATCATCCTCGTGGAGGCGCTGTCGGCGGGTGCCGCGGTGCTCGCCAGCGACCTCGACGCGTTCGCCCAGGTACTGGACCACGGCACGGCCGGCGACCTCTTCGCCAACGAGGACGCGGACGCGTTGGCCGCGGCGGCGATCCGGCTGCTGGACGATCCGGAGCGCCGGGCGGGGCTCAGCGAGCGGGGGAGCGCGCACGTCCGGCGCTTCGACTGGTCGACCGTCGGCGCCGACATCCTCGCGGTGTACGAGACGGTCGCGGACGGCGCGGCCTCGGTGGCCGCCGACGACCGCGCCACCGGCTTGCGGGCCCGCTTCGGGCTCGTCCGGGACCGGGAGGCGGCGCAGCCCCGAGACCGTGACGCCTCCCAGCCGTTCGGGCCGGCAGGGGACTGACCACCGGGGCCGCGCGGGCCGGTCCCGCCTCGAGCGCCGTCCGGTACCGCCTCGGGAGCGCCCGGCCCCGTACCGCCGCCGGCCGGTCGGGGCGCGCGCCCGGCGGCGGTAGCCTTTGCGCCCGTGACCGCAACCTTGATCTGGACCGTCGTCGCACTCGTCGCGATCGGCCTGTACCTCAGCTGGACCGCCGGACGCCTGGACCGGCTGCACGCGCGGATCGACGCCGCCCGGGCCGCCCTGGACGCGCAGTTGCTGCGCCGCGCCTCGGTCACCCAGGAACTGGCCACCTCCGGTCTGCTGGACCCGGCCGCCTCCCTCGTCCTGTACGAGGCCGCGCACGCCTCCCGCCAGGCCGAGGAGGACCACCGCGAGGTCGCGGAGAGCGAGCTGAGCACCGCCCTGCGCGCGGTCTTCGGCGAGAGCGCCCAGGTGGAAGCCGTACGCGAGGCCCGCGGCGGCGAGGAGGCGGCGGACGAACTCGCCGCCGCCGTACGCCGGGTGCCGATGGCCAGGCGGTTCCACAACGACGCGGTGCGCGCGGCACGGGCCCTGCGTACCCACCGCACGGTCCGCTGGTTCCGGCTGGCCGGACACGCCCCCTTCCCGCTCGCCTTCGAGATGGACGACACCCCGCCGACCGCGCTCGCCGACCGCCCGGGCACCTGAGGCGGGCCGGGCGGCGGGCCAGGGGGCCGGTGACAGCCGGCGGGGGAGCGACGGGGACCGACGAAGGCCACGGGTGCCGCCGCCGTAAAGGGGAGACGGTGGCCCAAAACGATCCACCGCCTCCTCATTGGCCCTTGCTGTGGACTGGTCCGGGGGCGTTTGCTCGGCGGTGCAGGAAACCAGTCCTTTCACCGAGTGAGGTCCCGTGTCCACGCTTCCCAGCACCCCGCAGTACGCCGTGTCCGACGGTTCTCCCGCCACCGGCACCGCCCGCGTCAAGCGCGGCATGGCCGAGCAGCTCAAGGGCGGCGTGATCATGGACGTCGTCGACGCCGAGCAGGCGAAGATCGCCGAGGACGCGGGCGCGGTGGCCGTGATGGCCCTGGAGCGGGTGCCGGCCGACATCCGCAAGGACGGCGGCGTGGCCCGGATGTCCGACCCCAACATGATCGAGGAGATCATCGGGGCCGTCTCCATCCCCGTCATGGCCAAGTCCCGCATCGGGCACTTCGTGGAGGCCCAGGTCCTCCAGTCCCTCGGCGTCGACTACATCGACGAGTCCGAGGTCCTCACCCCGGCCGACGAGGTCAACCACAGCGACAAGTTCGCCTTCACCACCCCGTTCGTCTGCGGCGCCACCAACCTGGGCGAGGCCCTGCGCCGCATCGCCGAGGGCGCCGCGATGATCCGCTCCAAGGGCGAGGCCGGCACCGGCAACGTCGTGGAGGCGGTCCGCCACCTGCGCCAGATCAAGAACGAGATCGCCCGGCTGCGCGGCTACGACAACAACGAGCTGTACGCCGCCGCCAAGGAGCTGCGCGCCCCGTACGAGCTGGTCAAGGAGGTCGCCGAACTGGGCAAGCTCCCCGTGGTGCTCTTCTCCGCCGGCGGCGTGGCCACCCCCGCCGACGCCGCGCTCATGCGCCAGCTCGGCGCCGAGGGCGTCTTCGTCGGCTCCGGCATCTTCAAGTCGGGCGACCCGGCCAAGCGCGCCGCCGCCATCGTGAAGGCCACCACCTTCTACGACGACCCGAAGGTCATCGCGGACGCCTCGCGGAACCTCGGCGAGGCCATGGTCGGCATCAACTGCGACACGCTGCCCGAGGCCGAGCGCTACGCCAACCGCGGCTGGTAACCCCCGATGACCGACACTCCCGTGATCGGGGTACTGGCCCTCCAGGGCGACGTACGCGAGCACCTGATCGCCCTGGCCTCGGCGGACGCCCTGGCCAGGCCGGTCCGGCGCCCCGAGGAGCTCGCCGGGGTCGACGGTCTCGTCATCCCCGGCGGCGAATCCACCACCATGTCCAAACTCGCCGTGCTCTTCGGCATGATGGAGCCGCTGCGCGAGCGGGTCCGGGCGGGCATGCCGGTCTACGGCACCTGCGCGGGCATGATCATGCTCGCCGACAAGATCCTGGACCCCCGCTCGGGCCAGGAGACCGTCGGCGGGATCGACATGATCGTGCGCCGCAACGCCTTCGGCCGCCAGAACGAGTCCTTCGAGGCGTCCGTCACCGTACGGGGCATCGAGGAGGACACGGACGGGCCGGTGGAGGGTGTGTTCATCCGGGCCCCCTGGGTGGAATCGGTGGGCGCCCCGGTGGAAGTGCTCGCCGAACATCGCGGTCATATCGTCGCCGTGCGCCAGAAAAACGCCCTGGCGACCTCGTTCCACCCGGAACTCACCGGCGACCACCGTGTCCACGCGCTCTTCGTCGAGATGGTGCGCGCAGTGGTCTGAACGATCCCGGTAGGATCTCTCGGGTTCGGATCGATTTTGGTGACGCGAAGGAGAAGGCAGATGTCCGGCCACTCTAAATGGGCTACGACGAAGCACAAGAAGGCCGTGGTTGACGCCAAGCGCGGCAAGCTCTTCGCGAAGCTGATCAAGAACATCGAGGTCGCGGCCCGCTCCGGCGGCGTGGACCCCGACGGCAACCCGACGCTCGTCGACGCCATCCAGAAGGCGAAGAAGAGCTCCGTCCCGAACAAGAACATCGACTCCGCGGTCAAGCGCGGCGGCGGTCTCGAAGCGGGCGGCGCCGACTACGAGACGATCATGTACGAGGGCTACGGCCCCAACGGTGTCGCGGTGCTCATCGAGTGCCTCACCGACAACCGCAACCGCGCCGCCTCCGACGTGCGCGTGGCGATGACCCGCAACGGCGGCTCGATGGCCGACCCGGGTTCCGTCTCGTACCTGTTCAACCGCAAGGGCGTCATCAACCTGCCCAAGGGTGAGCTGACCGAGGACGACGTGCTGGGCGCCGTGCTCGACGCGGGCGCCGAAGAGGTCAACGACCTCGGC
This sequence comes from Streptomyces sp. NPDC002690, assembly GCF_053592415.1. Classification (NCBI taxonomy): domain Bacteria; kingdom Bacillati; phylum Actinomycetota; class Actinomycetes; order Kitasatosporales; family Streptomycetaceae; genus Streptomyces; species Streptomyces sp. NPDC002690. Next base: position 12,476 of record NZ_JBSFVR010000129.1, read on the forward strand.
GACACCTTCGAGGTCGTCAGCGAGGCCACCGACATGGTCGCGGTCCGCACCGCGCTCCAGGAGGCGGGCATCGACTACGACTCCGCCGACGCCAACTTCCTGCCCACCATGCAGGTCGAGCTCGACGAAGAGGGCGCGCGCAAGATCTTCAAGCTCATCGACGCGCTGGAGGACAGCGACGACGTGCAGAACGTCTTCGCCAACTTCGACGTCTCGGACGAGGTCATGGAGAAGCTCGACGCCGCCTGATCCTGGCGATCCGGCGACCGGACGCGGCACGGGCCGACGGGGACACACCCCCGTCGGCCCGTCGCGTTGTCGGAGTCGCCCGCTAACCTGCCAGAACAGTTGACCGAGCCGTGAGGACAGGGGGCGCTCCGTGCGCGTACTCGGCGTGGACCCGGGGCTGACCCGGTGCGGTGTCGGCGTCGTCGACGGCGTCGCGGGCCGCCCGCTCACCATGGTCGGGGTCGGTGTGGTGCGTACCCCGCCCGAAGCCGAGCTCGGCGACCGCCTGGTCGCGATCGAGGCCGGCATCGAGCGGTGGCTCGACGAACACCGCCCCGAATTCGTCGCCGTGGAGCGCGTGTTCAGCCAGCACAACGTGCGCACCGTCATGGGCACCGCCCAGGCCAGCGCGGTCGCCATGCTCTGCGCCGCCCGACGCGGCATCCCCGTCGCCCTGCACACCCCCAGCGAGGTGAAGGCGGCCGTGACCGGTTCCGGGCGCGCCGACAAGGCGCAGGTCGGCGCCATGGTCACCCGGCTGCTCCGGCTGGACGCCCCGCCCAAGCCCGCCGACGCCGCCGACGCCCTCGCGCTCGCGATCTGCCACATCTGGCGGGCCCCCGCGCAGAACCGGCTCCAGCAGGCCGTCGCCGCCCATCGCACGCTGAAAGGCCGCACCGCATGATCGCCTTCCTCTCCGGCCCCGTGGCCGCCCTCTCCCCGGCCACGGCCGTCATCGAGGTCGGCGGCATCGGCATGGCCGTCCAGTGCGCCCCGCGCACCCTCGCCGACCTCCGGATCGGCCAGCAGGCCAGGCTCGCCACCTCCCTCGTCGTGCGCGAGGACTCCCTCACGCTCTACGGCTTCGCCGACGACGACGAACGCCAGGTCTTCGAGCTGCTCCAGACCGCCAGCGGCGTCGGCCCCCGGCTCGCCCAGGCCATGCTCGCCACCCACAGCCCGGACGCCCTGCGCCAGGCCGTCTCCACCGGCGACGAGAAGGCCCTGATGGCCGTCTCCGGCATCGGCAAGAAGGGTGCCCAGAAGCTCCTGCTGGAGCTCAAGGACCGGCTCGGCGCCCCGCTCGGCGCCCACATCGGCCGGCAGACGCCCGGCGCCGCCGCGGTCCCGGACTGGCGCGAGCAGCTCCAGGCCGCGCTGATCGGCCTCGGCTACGCCGCCAGGGAGGCCGAGGAAGCGGTGTCCGCCGTCGCCCCACAGGCCGAGGCGGCCCTCGCGGAGGGGGTCCGGCCCCCCGTGCCGCAGCTGCTGCGCGCGGCCCTCCAGACCCTCAACCGCACCCGCTGACCGGCGCCGAACCCCGAGGCAGGACTGACCGTATGAACTGGGACGAGACCGGACCCGACACCGACGAGCGGGCCGCGGACGCCGCCGCGGCGTACGACGACCGGCTGGTCACCGGCGTCGCGGACGGCGAGGACACCGCGGTCGAAGCCGCGCTGCGCCCCAAGGACCTCGACGAGTTCGTGGGCCAGGAGAAGGTCCGCGAGCAGCTCGACCTCGTCCTCAAGGCCGCCCGCGCCCGGGGCGCCACCGCCGACCACGTGCTTCTTTCGGGGGCACCCGGCCTCGGCAAGACCACTCTTTCGATGATCATCGCCGCGGAGATGAACGCGCCCATCCGGATCACCTCCGGGCCCGCCATCCAGCACGCGGGCGACCTCGCCGCGATCCTCTCCTCCCTCCAGGAGGGCGAGGTCCTCTTCCTGGACGAGATCCACCGCATGTCCCGGCCCGCCGAGGAGATGCTCTACATGGCGATGGAGGACTTCCGTGTCGACGTCATCGTCGGCAAGGGCCCCGGCGCCACCGCGATCCCCCTCGAACTCCCGCCCTTCACCCTGGTCGGCGCGACCACCCGGGCCGGCTTGCTGCCGCCCCCGCTGAGGGACCGTTTCGGCTTCACCGGCCACATGGAGTTCTACGCCCCCGCCGAACTGGAGCGTGTCGTCCACCGCTCCGCCGGACTCCTCGACGTGGCCATCGACACCGCGGGCGCCGCCGAGATCGCCGGCCGCTCCCGGGGCACCCCCCGCATCGCCAACCGCCTGCTGCGCCGGGTCCGCGACTACGCCCAGGTCAAGGCCGACGGCGTGATCGACCGGGAGATCGCCGCCGCGGCCCTCAAGGTGTACGAGGTCGACGCCCGCGGGCTGGACCGGCTCGACCGGGCCGTCCTCGGCGCCCTGCTGAAGCTCTTCGGCGGCGGTCCGGTCGGACTCTCCACCCTCGCCGTGGCGGTGGGGGAGGAGCGTGAGACGGTCGAGGAGGTCGCGGAGCCCTTCCTCGTACGCGAGGGACTGCTGGCCAGGACGCCGCGCGGAAGGGTGGCCACACCGGCCGCCTGGGCCCATCTGGGGCTTGTTCCGCCCCAGCACGGCGCAAAGGGACAAGCGGGCCTGTTCGGGGCGTGATGCGTCACAGCTTGACCATTTGCGGAACCGGGGTGCGATGCTGGGCGTTGTTCCAGCGATGCGGACTCGCTTAGACTCCGCCGATGCCGCCCTTAAAGGTCGGTGTACCCACCCCCGTAGATACAGGCCGCTTTTTCAGCGCGGTCGTGCGAAGGAAATCCGTCCTGTGAGTCTCCAACTTCTTCTCCCCGTCATCCTGATCTTCGGCGTCATGTTCATGATGTCCCGGTCCGCCAAGAAGAAGCAGGAGGCTGCTTCCCAGATGCGCAACGAGATGCAGCCCGGCACCGGCGTCCGCACCATCGGCGGCATGTACGCCACGGTCAAGGAAGTCCAGGAGGACACCGTCCTCCTGGAGGTCGCTCCCGGCGTCCACGCGATCTACGCGAAGAACGCCATCGGCGCCGTCCTGGACGACGCGGAGTACAACCGCATCGTCCACGGCGACACCGAGGAGCTCGACTCCCCGGTCGTTCCGGACGACGCCTCCTCGCTGACCGACGGCCACGCCGCCGGTGACGAGAAGATCGACCTGGACAAGAAGTTCACGGCCGACGAGTCCGACGCCGAGGAGACCCCGGCGTCGGACGTCGAGGCCAAGGACGCCAAGGACAGCAAGGACGACGGCGACACCGGCGCGAAGTAGTCGCACGACACGGGGACACCGCCCGCCCATCCGGCGCGCGGTATCCCCGGACCGTTCGGTCTTCTGCGGGGGCGGGTCCCCACAACACTTCGTGGCCGCTCGGGCGCGTACCCGGCGCGGAGCGGTTGGACAGGGAGAAACGAAAAGGTGGCAGCACCGAAGAAGGGCCGAGGGCCGGCCGGTGGCGGTCAGGGAAAGCCGGGACGTTCCCTGGCTCTCATCCTGATCGTCATGGTCGCGCTCGCTGGCGGGATGTTCCTGTCCGGCCACACCACTCCGAGACTGGGCATCGACCTGGCGGGTGGCACGTCGATCACGCTCCAGGCCAAGAGCCAGCCCGGCAAGCCGGACGCGATCAACGAGACCAACATGAACACGGCGGTCAACATCATCGAGCGCCGTGTCAACGGTCTCGGTGTGTCCGAAGCCGAGGTTCAGACCCAGGGCTCCAGCAACATCATCGTGAACATCCCGAAGGGGACCAACTCCGAGCAGGCCCGTGAGCAGGTCGGTACGACCGCCCAGCTCTACTTCCGGCCGGTTCTGACCGTCGAGGCCAGCGGCTCCGACGCCACCCCTTCGGCCACCGCCACTCCCTCCGGCAGCGCCTCGCCGACCCCTTCCGCGTCGGCATCCGCCTCCGCGAAGGCCACCGACGGCGAGACGGCCACGGACGGCGACAAGGCCGACTCCTCGGCCACTCCCTCGGCGAGCTCCACCACCCAGGGCCGCGCCGTCACCTCGGCGCTGACCAAGGACGGCGCCACTCCGAGCGCCACGGCCACCGCGACCGGTGACGCCGCCGCCACGGACGACGCCGCCGCGGCCGACGCCTCGCCGAGCGCCTCCGTCGACCCGGCCACCGCGAAGCTCCAGGCCGAGTTCGCCGCGCTCGACTGCTCCGACCCGAAGCAGCGCGCCGAGGCCGGCCAGGACGCCAAGGCCACCGACACCATCGTCGCCTGCGGCTCCAACACCCCGGGCAGCTACGAGAAGTACGTCCTCGGCCCGGCCGAGGTCTCCGGCAGCGACGTGGACAACGCCCAGGGCGCCATCGACCAGTCCACCGGTGAGTGGATCGTGACGATGGAGTTCAACTCCAAGGGCGCGAAGAAGTTCAACAAGATCACCTCGTCGCTCGCGCAGCAGACCTCGCCGATGAACCAGTTCGCCATCGTCCTCGACGGCGAAGTGGTCTCCGCGCCCTCGGTCGCCAGCGCGCTCAGCGCCAACGCCCAGATCTCGGGCAACTTCACCCAGCAGTCGGCCCAGGACCTCGGCAACATCCTGTCCTACGGTGCCCTGCCGCTGACCTTCAAGGAGGCGAGCGTCACCACGGTGACCGCCGCCCTCGGTGGAGAGCAGCTCCAGGCCGGCCTGATCGCCGGTGCCATCGGTCTGGCGCTGGTCGTCATCTACCTGGTGGCGTACTACCGCGGCCTCGCGTCCATCGCGCTGCTGAGCCTCCTGGCCTCCGGCATCCTCACGTACACGATCATGGCCCTGCTCGGCCCGGCCATCGGCTTCGCGCTGAACCTGCCGGCGGTCTGTGGTGCCATCGTGGCCATCGGTATCACCGCCGACTCGTTCATCGTGTACTTCGAACGAGTGAGAGACGAGATTCGCGAGGGACGCACCCTCCGGCCGGCCATCGAACGTGCCTGGCCGCGTGCCCGGCGCACCATCCTGGTCTCCGACTTCGTGTCGTTCCTCGCCGCCGCCGTGCTCTTCGTGGTCACCGTCGGCAAGGTCCAGGGCTTCGCGTTCACGCTCGGCCTGACCACCGTGCTCGACGTCGTCGTGGTGTTCTTCTTCACCAAGCCGGTCATGACGCTGATGGGCCGGACGAAGTTCTTCTCCAGCGGCCACCCGTGGTCCGGGCTGGACCCGAAGCGGCTCGGCGCCAAGCCGCCGCTGCGCCGCTCGCGTCGTGTCAACTCCTCCACCGACCCGAAGGAGGCGTGAGATGTCGCGACTCGGCAGCATCGGCGCCCGGCTCTACCGAGGCGAGCTCGGCTACGACTTCATCGGTAAGCGCAAGATCTGGTACGGCGTCTCGATCCTGATCACCATCACGGCCATCCTCGGCCTGGCGGTCGGCGGCCTGAACATGGGCATCGAGTTCAAGGGCGGCGCGGTCTTCACGACCGACACCAAGGCCAAGATCTCCACCTCGCAGGCCCAGGAAGCGGCCGTGGCGGCCTCCGGCCACGAGGCGATCGTGCAGGAGCTCGGCAACGGCGGTCTGCGCATCCAGATCACCGAGGTCGACACCGCCAAGGCCGACGGCATCAAGACCCAGCTCTCGAAGGACCTCGGCGTCCCCGCGTCGAAGATCAACGCCGACCTGGTCGGCCCGAGCTGGGGCGAGCAGATCGCCAACAAGGCGTGGACCGGCCTCGGGATCTTCATGGTCCTCGTGGTGGTCTACCTGGCCATCGCCTTCGAGTGGCGGATGGCGGTCGCCGCCCTCGTGGCGCTGATCCACGACATCACCATCACGGTCGGTGTCTACGCCCTGGTCGGCTTCGAGGTCACCCCGGGCACCGTGATCGGTCTGCTCACGATCCTCGGTTACTCCCTCTACGACACGGTCGTCGTCTTCGACTCCCTCAAGGAGGGCCAGAAGGGGATCACCAAGCAGACCCGGTACACGTACAGCGAGATCGCCAACAAGTCGATCAACAGCACGCTGGTGCGGTCCATCAACACCACCGTGGTCGCGCTCCTCCCCGTCGCCGGTCTGCTCTTCATCGGCGGCGGCGTCCTCGGCGCCGGCATGCTGAACGACATCTCGCTGTCGCTCTTCGTCGGGCTCGCGGCCGGTGCGTACTCCTCGATCTTCATCGCCACGCCGCTCGTCGCGGACCTCAAGGAGCGCGAGCCGCAGATGAAGGCGCTCACCAAGCGCATTCTCGCCAAGCGCGCCGCGGCCGAGGCCAAGGGCGAGACGGACGAGGACGACGAGTCGCAGGACAACGGGTACGCGGGTGCCGGCGCGGGCTCCTCGGCCTCGGTGATCGGCCAGCGTCGCGAGCCCGGTGGCAGCACCGGCCGCGGTCAGGGGAAGCGCCGATGACCAGCACCGAATCCGTCCGGGAGCTGCTGCTCAGCCGCATCCGCGACGTACCCGACTACCCCAAGCCGGGCGTCCTCTTCAAGGACATCACCCCGCTGCTCGCGGACCCGGTCGCCTTCTCGGCGCTGACCGACGTCCTCGCCGAGCTGTGCGTGAAGCACGGTGCCACCCGGGTCGTCGGGCTGGAGGCGCGTGGCTTCATCCTCGCCGCGCCCGTCGCCGTCCGGGCCGGGCTCGGCTTCATCCCCGTGCGCAAGGCCGGAAAGCTGCCCGGAGCGACGCTCCGCCAGGCCTACGACCTCGAGTACGGCACCGCCGAGATCGAGGTGCACGCCGAGGACATCACCGCCGACGACCGGATCATGGTCATCGACGACGTCCTCGCCACCGGCGGCACCGCCGAAGCCTCGCTGGAGCTCATCCGGCGGGCCGGCGCCAAGGTCGCGGGCGTCGCGGTCCTCATGGAGCTCGGCTTCCTCGACGGCCGCAGCCGTCTGGAGCCCGCCCTCCAGGGGGCCCCGCTGGAGGCGCTGATCACCGTCTGATCACCATCCGAACGGTTGGTACGACCGCGCGCGGGCACCCGCGTACCCGTTGTCCTGCGACTCGTCGTCCTCGTCCGTCTCGCCCTTGGCCTCGGCCGCGGCGCGCTTGG
>NZ_JBSFVR010000130.1:0-19482 GCF_053592415.1 Streptomyces sp. NPDC002690
GCTCCCGGGCACAGCGCCCGGGAGCCCGTCGTGCCGCCGGCGCCCCGGTGGCTACTTCCGGCGGCCGGTCACCCGCGCGATCCAGGTGATGAAGTCGGCGGCGTCGGTGTTGGAGCCGTGCCCCTGGTCCCAGTACATGAGTGAGTCCACGTCGTCGCCGAGGCCGTGCAGGGTGGCGGCGAGGTTTCCGACGACCGTCAGCGCGGTGTCGGTGTCCTTGGTGCCCACGCGTATCCACCAGTGCTTCGCGCGGCCGGGGTTGTGGCGCGCGAGGTGGTACATCGGGTTCATCAGGTCCAGCAGCGCGGGGATGTCGCCGTCCACGCGGGTACCGGTGAGCCCGGTGGTGTCGTGGCGCTGTCCGTACGCGGTGAAGTGCCGGGCCTCACTGGTGCCGGTCCCGAACTCGTTGTTCTCGCCGGCGGACAGGTCGAACGCGTCGAAGGCGGGAGCGGTCTTCTTCCGTGCGCCCACGTGGGTGAGGTAGTCCGCCCACGTGAAGGTGGCCCGGCCGTTCTCCCAGGTGATGAAGGGGTTGGCCGACAGGTACGTCGAACGGTCGGCATCGGATAGGCCCTTGAGATAGGTGGTCGCGGCCGGCCGGAGATAGGTCTCCAACAGGTAGTCGTCGTAGTTGCGCGCGGTGAGCGGACCGAAGCCGTTCAGCCCCTTCAGCCGCAAGGACGCCTGGTACTCGGCGAACTGGGCCCGCAGTTCCTTGGACACGGACTGGTCGAGGGTGCCGCTCTGCGGGGTGTTGGCGCCCCAGTTCCACTCGTACGCGCCGTCGGCGTGCTCCAGGTCGGTGATCGGGCACCAGTCGCCGCCGGCGAACACGGCGTCGCTCGCGTCGGCCGCCCCGATCTCCTTGAGGTACGGGGCGTAGAGCGCGCTGTCCCCGGAGGCGCCGAGGAGCGCCGAGAGCGCGCCACCCGCACTGGTGCCGGTGGACACGATGCGGCGGGTGTCGCCGGGGATGCGGCCCTGGTTGGAACGGACGTACCGGACGGCAGCCTTGAGGTCCACGATCGCGGCGGGCGCGGTGCCGTAGTACGTACCGTTCGCGTCGGTGAGGGTACGGCCCCGGCAGCCCGGCTCCACGACCACGTACCCGGCGGCCAGGCCCAGCTTGGGGAGGCTGACCATCTGGCCCATGCCGTTCAGCATGTCGTTGGAGCCGGAGGGTGCTTCGGTGGTGCCGGTCGTCGGGGTGCCGGTGCCCGTATCGGCCGGAGGTGTGCCGCCCGTCCCGGGGCCGCCCGCCCCGCCCGGATCGCCCATCTCCATCGCGGCCTCGCCGACACCGGCGGCCGTGGCCACGCTCGCGGGGAAGTAGCCGCCCACGGCGTTGGAGAAGAGAATCGGCGCGTTCGTCGCATCCACGGCCTTGCCGTCGATCCTCACGGGAACGCTGACCACCAGACTCTGGTGCTCCGCGTCGACCGGCGCGGTGACGTAGGTGATGGCCTTCCAGAAGTGGTAGGTCACCTCCTTGTCGCCCTCGTCGGTGGTGATGGTCGTGGTCAGTTCGGTGTACGCGCTCGGGTCGAAGGTCAGGGCCCCCGAATTTCCCGGCTTCCCCGCATTCCGCGAAGAGTTACGGCTTTCCGCGGTCGCGTTCGTGGCGAATCCCCCGACCGCTGCCGCCCCTGCGACCGAGCCGAGGCCCACGACGACGGTCCTGCGTTTCACTGCCCTGTGCTTCACGGATTTCTCCCTTTGCGGCAGCCGGAACCGCCGTACGTGCATTGGTCGCGTGCAACTGCCGCGTGTGCCGGACGACTACACGGGCGCATTACTTCTGCGCTTTCGAACCTATGGCATCGTCCGGCGAATCTTCAACAATCCTGTTCACTTTCCCGCAGAGTGCACAGGTAAAGGAGACTGTATTCACAGGAATGGATATGAGAATTCCCTGAGTGAATATCTGAGAATTTCTCATCATTGCCGTGGAAGCTCTTCGTGGTCTGCGCTTCCGCAAGGGCGCGGCGGTGGGGCCACGAGAAGGCCCGGGGGGCCGGTGAAGCCCGGGGCTACCGGCGAGGGAGGAAGAGGGTGTACCCACCTCTTTCCACTCTCAACATATAGCGCACGGGGGGCCTTGCGGCAAGGCCCCCCAGGTGGCGCACAATCGGCGGCCGACCTCGGATTTCCGTACGTCGTCCGCCCCACCCAGGAGCCGCCCGCATGCCCTCGCAGCCCTCCGCAGCGCGCCTGAGCACCTCCCCGGCCGGGAGCGCGTTCGCGCTGCCCGACCGTCTCGCCGCGAAGGCCGACCCCCGGCTGACCGCCCGCGACGAGGAGCACTTCGCGGCCGTCGCACGGAGCCTGGAGGAGTCGATCGCCGAGCTGACCGCGCAGCTCGACGCGGCCCGCAGGGCACCCGGCGGCGCGGGCAGGCAGGCGATGGACCGGGACACCGAGATCCGCCGCCTGACCGCCCGCCTGCGCACCCTGCGCCGCTTCGGCCTCGACCTCTGCCTCGGGCGCATGGTCGCCGACGCCGGCGAGGAGCCGGTGTACGTGGGACGGCTCGGCCTCACCGACCGTGCGGGGCGACGGCTGCTGCTCGACTGGCGCTCGCCCGCCGCCGAACCGTTCTTCGGGGCCACCCACGCCAACCCGATGGGCCTGGCGAGCCGCCGCAGGTACCGCTGGACCGAGGGCCGGATCAGCGACTACTGGGACGAGGTCTTCACCACCGAAGGCTTCGACGGGCACGCCGCGCTGGACGACCAGTCCGCCTTCGTCGCGAGCCTCGGCGCCGACCGCTCGCCCCGGATGCGGGACGTCCTCTCCACCATCCAGGCCGACCAGGACGCCATCATCCGCGCCGGATCGCGCGGCGCCCTGGTCGTGGACGGCGGACCGGGCACGGGGAAGACCGTCGTGGCCCTGCACCGCTCCGCGTACCTCCTGCACTCCGATCCGCGGCTCGGCCACCGCCGGGGCGGCGTGCTCTTCGTCGGCCCGCACCGGCCGTACCTGGACTACGTCGCCGACGTCCTGCCCAGCCTCGGGGAGGAGGGCGTACAGACCTGCGTCCTGCGCGACCTCGTCGCCGAGGGGGCCGGGGCGTCCGCGGAGAGGGACCCGGAGGTGGCCCGGCTGAAGGCATCCCGGGAGCTGGTGGTGGAGGCGGTCGAGGCGGCCGTCCGGTTCTACGAGGAGCCGCCCGCCCACGGCACGACGGTCACCACCCACTGGGCCGACGTCCGGCTGAGCGCCCGGGAGTGGGCGGCGGCCTTCGCGGCGGCGGAACCCGGCACCCCGCACAACGAGGCCCGCGAACAGGTCTGGGAGGAACTCGTCACCATCCTGGTGGACAAGCACGACGAGGACACCCCCACCGAACGGCTCCATGAATCCCTGCGAACCAACCGGGAGTTGGTGGAGGCGTTCGACCGGGCCTGGCCGCTGCTCGACGCCGCCGACCTGGTCGGGGACCTCTGGTCCGTACCCGCCTACCTCCGCAGATGCGCCCCGTGGCTGGAGGCCGACGAGCGGAACCTGCTGCGGCGCGAGGACACCCGCGCCCAGGAGTGGACCGTCTCCGATCTGCCGTTCCTGGACGCCGCCCGGCAGCGGCTGGGCGACCCGGACGCCGCCCGCCGCAGGCGCCGGGGCGAGGCGCTGATCGCCGCCGAGAACGCGCGGATGGCCGAGACCGTGGACGCGCTGCTGGAGGCGGACGACGACGGCGAGGGCGTCATCACGATGCTGCACGTGCGCGACATGCGGGACGCGCTCACCGACGAGTCCGCGCTCCCCGGCACCGATCCCGACCTGCTCGCGGGCCCGTTCGCGCACATCGTCGTGGACGAGGCCCAGGAACTCACCGACGCGGAATGGCAGATGCTGCTGCTCCGCTGCCCTTCCCGCAGCTTCACCGTCGTCGGGGACCGAGCCCAGGCCCGCCACGGGTTCACCGAGTCCTGGCGGGAGCGCCTCGGACGGGTCGGGCTCGACCGGATCGAACTGGCCTCCCTGAGCGTCAACTACCGCACCCCGGCGGAGATCATGACCGAGGCCGAACCGGTCGTCCGGGCAGCGCTGCCGGACGCCAACGTGCCGACCTCCATCCGCAGCAGCGGCGTCCCCGTCACCCACGGTTCCGTCGTCGACCTCCGCACGGTCCTCGACGACTGGCTCGACACCCACCCGGAGGGCATCGCCTGCGTCATCGGCGACCCGACGTTCCGTGCGACCGCCCGGGTGCGGTCGCTGACTCCGCAGCTGGCCAAGGGACTTGAGTTCGATCTCGTCGTACTGGTCGACCCGGATTCCTTCGGCCCGGGGATCGAGGGGGCCGTGGACCGGTACGTCGCGATGACCCGGGCCACGCAGCGGCTGGTGGTCCTGAGGAGGGCCTGACCGGACCCCGGGGTGCTGCCGGGAGCCACGCGGTGGTGGGTGGAGCCGCGTGCGGCTGCCCGGACTCCGGGTCAGCACGGCGGTGACCACCACCGTCATGAGCCCGCCCGCCCCGTTCTGCCTGCCCGGTACGTCTACCGGGGTCATCGTGCGGCCACGGCGAACGGGGGTGACGGGTGGGCCCGTCAGGGAGTCCGGACCTCGCGCTCAGAGGGTCCTGGCCAGGATGAGGTCATTGATCCCGAGCATGTCGATGGCACCGCCCCGGGCGTCCAGCAACCGTCCTGTCTCCAGCAGGAGTTGCCTCAAGTGCCGTTCGGGCAGGACGCGGTAGGCGGAGACCGAGGCGAGGAAATCGAGATAACGGGCGGTGTCGTACCGCAGATTCCGGCGGAAGCGCACCGCACGCACGTCGGTGAAACGCCCGTCGCGCCGCATCTCGTCCACCGGCCACTCCGGCCCCACCCGTCCGTCCACGGTGCCCGCCTCTTTCCCGTAACGGGAGGCGAGCGCGTCGTGCGGGGGCTCCTCCACGCCGTGCAGGCGGTCGATGTCCCTCAGTTCGGCGAAGAGGTCGGGGTCGATCGCCGCGACCGGGTTCCAGAACAGAGCCAGTGTCCCGCCGGGTGCGAGTGCGGAGTGGGCGAGGTCCCAGCGACGCACGGGGTCCACCCAGTGCCAGGAGGTGGCGGCGTACAGCAGGCCGAAGTCGCGACCGCCGGGGCTCCACGCCTCGAAGTCGCCCACCGCCACCTCTACATGGGGGTACGTGGCCGTGTTGCGGCGCAGCACCTCGGCCATCCGGGCGTCCGGCTCGACACAGACGACCGGCACTCCGCGTGCTGCGAAGAGCCCGGTGGCCTTGCCGGTACCGGCGCCGACCTCCAGGGCCGTACGGCCGCCGAGGGCGGCGTACTCCAGCACCTCCGTGACCAGCTCGTCGGCGTACCCGGGGCGCCCGTCGTCGTACGCCTCGGCCACCTCGCCGAAGACCGTGCGGCGCGGGGCCGCTCGGCCGGTGTCCTTGAACCGGTCAGGTGCGGCGGCCATGGGTGTTCTTCCGATCCGGGGTGCGGGGTGCGGGGTGCGGGACGGGTGGTCGGTCGTGGGGCGCGGGTGTCGTCAACCTACCGATGGGTGGTGCGTCGCGGTCAGGGAATCGCGTCTTGGCGACGGGTCTGGGGTCGGCCCCGCGCGTGATACCGGGCCGGTCGTGTTCCGTACCCCGTGGTGGCCCCGCCGGGTGTGAGCGTTCCCGGCGGGGCCACCACGGGTGTCACCGCGGTGCGGGCCCGGTCAGACGACCGTGCAGGCGCTGCCGCCGAGGGTGAAGGCGGAGGGTTCCGCGTAGGTCCCTGTGTACGTCCCCTGGAAGCCGAAGTTCTGGGTGCCTCCGGGGCTGATGACGGCGTTGGAGGTGGTGTTGTGTGCGGTCACCGCGCCGCTGGTGGGGCTGACCGTGGCGTTCCACGCCTGGGACACCTGCTGACCGGAGGGGAGGGTGAAGGCCAGGTTCCAGCCGTTGACGGCGGTGGTGCCGGTGTTCTTGACGGTGACGTTGGTGGTGAACCCGCCCGGCCACACGTTGGGCGTGTACTCGACCTGGCAGGCGGCCTGTCCGGCCGGCGGTGTCGTCGTGCCGCCGCCGGGCGGGTTCGTCGTGCCGCCGGTTCCGTTGCCGTTGGTGTCCTGGCCGTCGGTCACGGAGGACGAGAAGGAGGAGAGCGAGAGGCCCGCCCCGCCCACCCACGGCTCGAAGCCCGCCTGCACGCTGGTCAGGTACCAGTTGGAGGACGCCATGCCCTGGCTGACCGTACGGTCGATGAAGTCCTTGACGTCGAACGACCAGCTGGTGATCGCGGACGGGGCGACGAAGGAGATGACGTCGTTCCCGCCGTTGTTCCCGGTCCAGATCTCCCAGGTCTTGCCGCCGATGGTGGCGCTGCTGGTGGGCGATCCGATGGGCTGGATGGAACCGACCCGGTTGAACCAGATCATGATCTCGGTCTTGTTGACGCCGTCGGTCTTCGGCTGGGGGTCCAGCCAGATGTCGAACGCCGCGTCGTAGGTGGCGTTGCTGACGTACCCGTACGTCAACGACGTCGGCACGGCCGCGATGGTGTCGATCCGCTTCGGCAGGTTCGTCCCCGGCGAGCAGTTGGTGTAGTGACAGCCGAGGAAGATCGACGGGTACGACTTCGGGGCGCCGTTGGTGGCGACCGACCCGTCCGCCTGGGTGACGGTGAACCCGCTGTCGGTGACGTTGATGCACTGGGTGGCGCTGGTACCCCAGCGGTTGTTCTGGACCGTGTAGCGGCCCTGGACGGTGGTGGAGCCGTACTGCTCGCAGATCTGGCCGGTCGCCTGCGCGGCGTCGGTCGCCGCCTGGGTGGGGGTCGCGGTGAGCAGCGCGGTGGTCGTACCCAGCATCAGCGTCAGAGCTGTCAGGAGGGTGCGTGCACGGTGTCGCATCATGTCCCTTCGGGCCGTGGGGGAAGGTGGTGGGGCAGCCGTGGGAGCGCTCCCATCAGTTGGGGACTGTAGGGGTGGCCGGGAGAGGGTGACAAGACGGAGGACGGGGTTTGTTTCCTGCGTGGGGAGTGAAGCGCTTCGCCCGAACTCGGCTTCTGAGCATGCCGAGTTCGGGTCGCGCGTGCGCCCGTCGTCGATGGTCGGACGACGACGGGCGGCCCGTGTCGGACGACGGGGCACGGTGACCGCGTCGCTGGGAAGCGCGCTCACCGTGCCCCGTCAGGGGGTTGCGGCAGTCGTCAGGCCTTCGGGGCTATGACGGCGGCCGTCCCGTAGGCGCAGACCTCGGTGCCGACGTCCGCCGCCGTGGTGACGTCGAAGCGCATCGCGAGCACGGCGTTCGCGCCGCGGGCGCGAGCCGCCTCGACGAGGCGCGCCATGGCCTCGTTCCGGGTCTGCACCAGGGTCTTGGTGAGGCCCTTCAGCTCGCCGCCGATCACGGACTTCAGGCCGGCGCCCAGCTGGGAGCCGATGTTGCGGGAGCGCACGGTGAGGCCGAACACCTCGCCGATCACCTGCGTCACCTCGTGGCCCGGTACGTCGTTGGTGGTCACGACCAGGACGTCCGAGCCCGTTGCGGGGCCGCCGGTGTAGTCATCGATGGACATGTCATTCGCCTTGTGTGAGGAGGGGAGCTCGGGACGGGTCGCCACCGAGTGAAATCGACGTCCGGGAACGTTAGTTGCTGATCCGGACGAGCGCTTCCCGGGCCATGGCCAGCTGCCCGACGAGGTTGGGGTGGGCGGAGCCGGAGGTCACCGGCAGCAGCGGGTTGATCCACCGCTCGGCCGCCGACCGGCACATGTCATGACCCGTGAAGAGGCCGGTCGTGCTGACGAAGTCCGTCTGCTCGAGCTTGGCCGAGAGCTCCAGCATGAAGTTCAGCCGGTACGTCGTCTGGTTGAGCCAGGCGATGTCGCCCTTGGTGAGGGGGGCGGAGGTGCCGCAGGTCGATCCGTCGGCGGGGAAGAGATTCGGGTAGCCGACGACGACGACGCGGGCGTTGGGGCTGCGCTTCTTGATGTCGGTGAGCATGTCGGTCACGCGCGGGCTCAGTTTGCTGAAGGCCGCGTCCACGGCGGCGGCCTCCTTGTCGCGGCAGGGAGTGCCCTCCTTCGTGGTGAGCCCGGCGAGCACGCAGGTGGTGAGCACGTCGGTGAAACCGAGGTCGTTGCCGCCGAGTGTGACGGTCACCAGATCGGTGTCCTTGCCGAGGGCGTTGACCTGGGGAGCGGCCGTGCCCTCCCAGTTCCACAGCGAGCGTGTGGTGGCGCCGGAGCAGGTGACGTCCTTGAACGCGGCCGGCTTGACCGTCTGGGCCACCCAGGCCGGGTAGCTGCCCGAGGTGCGCCCGCACGCGGCGTTCGTCACCGTGCTCAGGCCCTCACCTGAGGCGTACGAGTCGCCGAGGGCGACGTAGTCGGTGACGGAGCCCTGGCTGGAGGTGCTCGCCGCTCCGGCCGGAGCGCTGCCGGCGAACAGCAGCGAGGCCGCGGCGGCGGCGAGAGCGGCGGTGGCCGTGGCGCCTCTGCGGAGCTTGGTGAGGTGGCGGGAGTGCGTCATCGATGTCCTTGCGCGAAATGGGTTCAATGAGACATGACGGAACAGTGAGGGCGCACGGAGCGGCGGTGCCGCGCGGTTGTCCCTCGGGGGGTGGTCGGTAGGAGGTCGGGGATCGCGGCCGGGCTCCGGGGCCGGGCCGCTCGGGGATCAAGCCGTCGGGTCCGGACGGTGCCGGCGCAGCACGTCGGCGATCCAGCCGATGAGCAGGGCGTTGAACAGCGCCCCGAGAACCATGGAGAGGAGGAAGGCCACGTCGCTGTCGGGCAGGGTGATCAGCGCCACGACGCTGCCGGGGGCGGTGGCGATCAACGGGATGACCGCCGCCATGGACTCGTCGCCGGACATGACGACCGCCCACCCGAGCAGAAGGACGAAGCCCACGAGGTAGACGCGGGCGGCGAGGGTGCCGAGGGCCCGGCGCACGAACCGGAGGATGGATCGGCCTGGACCGGCCATGGTGGTGGACTCCTGGGGGTGACGACCGCGGTGCGGCTGTTCGGCGGGAGGTTCGGGAACCGGATACGGGCGACGGCTTACGGGCGACGGCTTACGGGCGACCGAAGGGGGCCGGGGCGGACGACCGGGCGGGGCGGGCGGCCGGGCGGTCGGTCAGGCGGAGGAGTGGGGCGGGTTCGGGTGGGCGAGCCCGAGGTCGTAGGCGAGGATCGTCGCCTGGACCCGGTCCCGGAGTTCGAGCTTGCGGAGCAACGCGTTGACGTGGGACTTCACGGTGCCCACGGTGATGCCGAGTTGCTCGCCGATCTCGGTGTTGGTGAGTCCGGCCGCGATCAGGGTGAAGACGTCGAGTTCGCGGGCGGTCAGGTGGGCCAGTTCGCGGGGGGTGCTGCCGCCGGGGAGTCCGGAGCCCGGTACGGACGCGTAGTGGTTGATGAGTCTTCGGGTGGCGGACGGGGCGAGGACGCTTTCCCTGGCGGCCACCACCCGGATTCCTTGCAGGAGTTCCTCGGGGCGCACGTCCTTGAGCAGGAAGCCGGAGGCTCCGGCGCGCAGCGCGTCGAAGACGTAGGAGTCGAGGTCGAAGGTGGTCAGGACCAGGATGCGCGGCGCGTCCGGGCCGCTGCTGATGATCCGGGTCGCGGCGATACCGTCGAGTTCGGGCATGCGGACGTCCATGAGGATCACGTCGGGGGCGAGTTCGGCGGCCAGACGTACGGCTTCGATGCCGTCGGCGGCCTCGCCGACGACCGTCATGTCCTCCTCGGCGTCGATGACCGCGGCGAACCCCGCTCGTACGATGCCCTGGTCGTCGACGACCAGCACGTTCAGGCTCATCGTTGTCCCTCCTTGTCGTCGCGCCGCGCGGTGTCGTCGGGCCGCACCGTGTCGTCCCGTCGTGGTGCGTTCGGCAGCGGTGCCGTGGGTGCGGTCGGTGCGGTCGGTGCCGGAGGCGGCAGTGGCAGTCGGACGAGCACCGGGCCGGACGGGCGGGTGGTGCAGGTTCCGCCGATCGCTGCCGTACGTACCGTCAGCCGGCGGCCGAGGGTGGCCCGGGCGGTGTCCGGAACTCCGGTCACCGAGAGTGTCAACGTCTCGTCGTCCGCATCGAGTGCGACGACCATGGCCTCGTCGCCACCGGTCGCGAGTGCGCTCTCGCACGCATGGTAGGCAGCGAGATCCACACTGGTGGGCAGCCATCTCGGCATGCGGTCGGTCAGGCGTATCTCGATGTCCCTGCCGGTGGCCCGGAGTTGGTGGACGAGGAGGTCGAGGGCCTGGAGGGTCGGCTGCGGACGGAGCTCAGGTGCTGACCGGTCGTCACGGACCGTGTCGAGCAGCGCGCGCATCGCGGTGAGGGCTTCGCGGGCGCGTTCGGCGACCGCGTCGAGCTTGCCCGCCTCCGCCTGTGCGACCAGGTCCACCGTACGTGCCAGCACCGTGGTCTCCAGACCGGCGGCGATCCTGCGGCGTTCGGCCCAGGCGTCCCGTACCGCCTCCTCGGTCCAGGACGCGAGGTGGTTCGCCTGGGAGCCGCGGGCGGCCCGGCGGCGGCGCCCGCGCAGGACGCCGATCCACCACGCGGCTCCGACCGCTCCGGCCGCCGCGATCGTCGCTCCCGCGACGACCGCCCGGACCGGGACGCCGGTGCCGCGGTGCAGGACGGCGGTCGTGGTGGCCGAGGCGTGCACCACCACGGCCGTGACCGGCCCGGCCCACAGGCGCAGGGCCTCGCGACGGGCGGCACGGCGTCCGTCGCGGTCCAGCGGGGTGTCCGGGGAGGTGTCCGGGGAAGAGTCCGACGGGGCGTCATCGCGCGAGACGTCGGGGGCGGTGCCCGGCGGACCCTCGTACGGGCGGGCGGCGGCGGTGCCCGCCGTGACGGAGATGATCACCGCGCAGAGGGCGGCCGTGCTCAGCAGGGGCGGCAGGAGGACCGGGCCGCTGTACGCACCCGCTGCCATCGCCACCGGCCAGAGCAGGGCCAGGCCGAAGACGGACGCCTGGGTCACCACGGGCGCGCGGTGGCGCCACAGCAGTGCGAGGGCCTGTGCCGAGGCCAGCAGCGCGAAGAGTACGCCCGCCGGCACGCGCTGGACGTCCGTCGCGGTCCGGTCCGTGTGGATGACCAGCAGCGGCAGGAGCGGTTCCACGACGAGGCCGAAGGCGGCGGCCGTCTGGGCGAGGCGGTAGGCCCGCGGGACCGGCTGCTCCACCGATGCTGCGGCGTGCTTGCCGGGGAGCGTCGCGCGCACCTCCCACCCGCCCTCGTCGGTGGGGCCGCTGGTCAGGGTGCCGCCGGCCTCACGGGCCCGGGACCGCAGGAAGCCCTGACCGCGTCCCGAGCCGAGGCCCGCGCCGTGCGCCGCCGATCCGGCGGGCGACGGCCCGCTCCTGACCAGCAGTTCCGTGCGGGTGTCGCCGTACACGCACCGTACGGTCGTGGGGGCCCCGGGGGCGTGCCGCGTCACGTTGGTCAGAGCCTCCCGGAGGATGCCGAACACCGCGTCCGCGACTGCTCCGTCCGGCAGTGGACCGATCTCGCAATCCACCCGCCGCCCCAGTCGGGAGAACCCGGCGACCAGCTCCTCCAGCCGTTCCTGCGGGGACGGGAGTTGGTCCCGCGAGGGAGTCGGCGCCCGCACGGCGCCCAGGGCCCGGGTGACCTCGCGGCCGGTCTCGGCGGCGAACGCCAGTGCCTCGTCCACCATTTCGGGCCGGCGTTCACGCAGCCCGAGCGCCGCGCCGGCCGTGACGACGACCGCCGTCAGGTGGTGCGCGCTGACGTCGTGCAACTCCCTCTCCATGCGGCGTCGTTCGACCGCCGGAAGCCGGTGGCGCTCGATCTCCGCGACCTTCAGCCGCTCTTCGGCGGCCCGCCGTGCCCGGTGTGCGCGGCGGGCCAGCAGGCCGGCCGCGCAGGCGGCGGCGTACATCGAGGTGGTCAGGACGCGGTCCAGCTCGGTCCGGTCGCTGAGTCCGTTGAGCGTGACGTCCCAGACGAACTGCCAGGTGGCGAGCGACACCACGCCCAACACGCAGGTGAACGTGTCGCGTTCGCGGGCCACCGTGTAGAGGGCCAGCGCGACACCCGCCGTTCCGAGGACCGCGGTCGCTCCCGCCGGCAGCGGCTCGGCACCCAGCGCGCAGGTGACGACGACCAGGGCGAGGGCGCCCTCGGGCCGCGAACGGCGGAGGCAGAGAGCGGCTGTCGCCGGCCCGGCGACCAGGGCCGCGAGCAGGACGGCGGACCCGGACGGGACATTCCCGCGGATCAGTTCCGCCCCCGGCCACACCACGGCCTGGACGCAGAGCAACAGGAGCGGGAGCAGCCGCTCGTCGGTTCGTTTCATGACAACTCAAAGGCTATGAGGGCGAGTGAACGGCTTCCTCGCGCTGGAGGACGACCTCGATCTCTTACCAGGGGTGGAGGGACCTCGCCCGTGGGTCCACGCGGCGATCGTTCCGCAGCGTGAGGACTCCGGCGAGGCCCGGTCCTAGGCTCGATCCCATCGAGAAAGCGGCAGGCCAACGGCGCCGCCTTCCCGGACATCGCTTCGAACCACCCATCCGCTCCGACTCCGGGGGATCACCATGTCCAAGTCCAAGCGCGTCATCGTCTCGTCCGTCATCGGTGTCGTCGCTCTCGGCGCGATCGCCGCCGGCGGTTACGCCATGGCCTCGACCACCACCGCACCGACGGTGGAGAACAGTTCGGTCCACTACACCGCTCCGACCTCGCACAGCGCGGGTCAGCTCAGCTACTCCGCCGACGTGAGCGACGATTCGGGTGTCCGCTCGCTCAAGGTCGTCGCCTGGCCGAAGAGCTCGAAGCTCGAACCGACCGCGGCGGAGATGCGGTACGTGGACGACGCCACCTGCCGGAGCACCTCCGACGAGACCGTCCACTGCACCTACGCGCCGACCGTGTCGAAGAAGGAGGCCGACGAGTCGGCGGACGGCACCTGGTACGTGTCGGTGCTGGCGACGGCGAAGGACGGCGACACGGAGTTCGTGGCCCGCGCGGCCACCTTCGAGATCACCCGCTGATCCGTATCCCCGGCCGGCCCTCCTGCCGGGCCGGCCCACTCCCCGGCCGGCCCTCCCTCCGGGCCGGCCCACCCGCTCACGTGGGTATCCACGCGGGCCACCACCCCGGGACGTCGTCCACGCAGAACGGCGACGGGTAGTCGTCCGGCATCCCCAGCCAGGTGGCCGCGAACCAGACGAGGAAGAGGGTGGCGGCGGTACCCGCCGCGACCGGCCACCCGCCGTGGAACCGCCGCCCCAGCAGCCCGTACGGCAGGGCCCAGCACAGGGCGCCGACGATCCAGAGCGGGACGAAGAGAAGGACCAGCGTGAACGAGTTCCCGGAGGAGTTGCCCACGTCGCACGTGGCCCAGGCCCGGCCGATCAGGAAGCTGGACGTCGCCGCCGCGAGCAAGCCGGACACCGCACCGACGCCACACCCTCTGCCCCACATGTCCTGCCCACCCCGGCGAGTACCCGGGCCGTGCCGGGCGTCGTGTGCGAGAGATCCGCGCGCGTGGGGCGGGCGGGCCGCACCGTGATCAGATGCGGACCGCGCCGTAGAAGCTGCCGATGGTGCTCATCGACTCGACACGGACGTAGGCACCCGGGTAGGGGGCGTGCAGCACCTTGCCGCCGCCCGCGTACAGGCCGACGTGCGAGTTGCCGTTGAAGAAGACCAGGTCGCCGGGCTTCAGCGCACCCTGCGAGACGTGGGTGCCCTGGTTGAACTGCGTGTACGTGGTGCGGGTGATCTCGGCACCGGCCTGGTGGTACGCCCACTGGGTCAGGCCCGAGCAGTCGAAGGAGTTGGGGCCCGTGGTCACGGAGTGCGAGTAAGGCATTCCGATGCGCGTGCTGGCGGCCTGGAGCGCGGCGCCTCCGAGGGCGGACGCGGGGAGCTCGTTACCGAGCTCGACCCGCGCGCCGGAGCCGCGGCTGGCGCGCTGGTCCTGCGCGGCGAGCTGGGCGCGTTCGGCCGCGGTCAGGGTGTTCAGCAGGTGCTGGGCATCGGCGAGCTTCGTCTGCGACGCCTTCTTGCTCTTGCCCAGCGCCTCGCGGACCTCGGCGAGTTCGCTGAGCTTGCCCTGGGCTTCCTTGCGTTCCTGGGCGAGGGTGCGCTGCTTGGACTGGATCTTGTCCAGCGATTCGGCCTGCTTGGCCGTGAGGCTGTCCAGGGCCGACGCCTGGTCGAGGAAGTCGTCCGGGTCCGAGGAGAAGAAGAGCTGCACGGAGGGGTCGATGCCGCCGCTGCGGTACTGCGCGGTGGCGATGGAACCGAGCTCGTTCCGCAGGGTGTTCAGCTCGGCCTGCTCGCGCGCGACCTTGTCCTGGATCGCGTCGACTTCCTTCTTGAGCTTGTCCTGCTGCTCCTTGGCCCCGTTGTACTTCTCGCTGGCCTTCTCGGCCTCCTGGTAGAGCTTGTCGACCTTCGCCTTGACCTCGCTCTTGGTCGGCTTGGGGTCGGCGTGGGCCGCCTGGGAGGTCAGGGCGACCGCGGCGGCGGCGGTGGCGGTGAGCACGGTCACGCGGGCGCGGCTCGGAGATTTGGGACGACGGTGGGACGCCACGGAGGCGAGCTCCTTCTCTTCGAGCCGCCCACCGGGCCGCTGGGGAGCTGAATCCCTGGCTCCCGGCACGTCACGGACACGACGGCGCTTCGCTTTCACCCGGATGGGTGGTCGGTCGTGCGAAGGTTCGAGCCCTGACTTTAGTGACCACCCTGTGATCAGAGCAATCTCCGCCGGGCGAATCGTGATGCGCGCGAGGTTTCTTTACTCACAACACACAGGGCGTAACGGCCACTTGACGGTTCGCTTCCACCGGGCCGGACGAGAAGCCCGCAGAGTTCCCGGATCGGTCATACGGGTCATGGGTGGTCTTATGTGTATTTCGAGCCATCCGGTGGAACTCGATTCTCCCCTCCCGTGCGCAGGCCGGGGAAGAAAGTGCGTCCGTGGGCACGGTCCTGCCGAAGAAAGGGTGAGGCGGTGTCGTCCGGGATGTGCGAATCTTCTGGCTCCCCAAGGCGGCAGAGAAGACTCCGATGACCTACGAAGACGCCCTCAAACAGCTCGGCGACCTCGCGAACGAGCGGGCCTTCGGGCGGCACGTCGGGTCCGACCGGCTCATCCGGGCAGGGCTGGACGCACTCCTCGCCGAGGTCGAGAGTCCCTCCCTCGCCCTGCTGGCGGGCCTCCTGAGGAGCGAGGAGCCCGAAGCCCCCGCACTCTTCGATCAGGTCCTGGAGGAGCTGGGACTGCTCTTCCATCTGCCCGCCGACCCTCGGGCGGCACTGTGGGCGAAGGCCCGTTGGATCGCCGGCCGGATCGCGGACGGGTCCCTGGACCCCGCCGCCGGCACCCTCCTCATCTGGTCGGATGTCGCCTACGACCTCGGCTACCCCGAAGAGTTGGGAGACATCGTCGCCTGCGCGTCCAACCTGGACGACTGGGAGGAGAGTTGGGGCGTCCCCTTCGAGGAGCTCCAGGGGGAGGCGGTCGAGGCGGCGAAGCGGTTCCTGACGATCGGTGCCCCCCGGCAACCCCCGGCGTCCGCAGCCGAGCCCACCGCGCCCTGAACCCACGACCGGTGGTGTGTGACGAACGAGTCGGTGGGGGGCAAGGGCCCCGGGGATGGCGGTGTGATGAACTCGGTGTGGCTGGTCCGAACGCGACGTCGGAAGGGTGAGGTGTCGCCGCGCGGACCGGCCTGAAAAAGAGGGGGGCAGACATGCCGTTGCAGAATTCACCGCTGTGGTGGCTCTTCGCCATCATGAGTGCGGCGTTCTGGCTGGTCATCATGGTGCGAGCCATGCCGACCCGGGGTTTGAAGGCGTTTGTCGCCACCGGGCCGGTAGCGCTCTTTGTCTGCGTGGCGGGTTACTGCCTCCGATACGGGGACAGTTTCGCCACGGCACTTCCCGTGTACTGCGCCGCGGTGATCGCTGGTCCGACGGGGTTTCTCGGGCACAGGAAAGCGCTGCGCGAGAAGCTGTCCGACCCTGCTGTCGCCTATGGCGACGCGGAGGGCCCCTGGACGCTGCAGGCCTGCGTCTCTCTCCTGGTGTTCGGCGGGCTCGCGGTCTACTACGTGACTCACTAGCTCCGGTTCCTCGGGGGAGGGTCTTACGTGCCCTCCGTGCCCTACGTGTCCTCCTCGTCGACCACCGACCGGTAGTACGCGATCTTCTCCTTCAGGTGCGCACGTTGACGGAGGAGGTCGGCCAGTCGTTTCTCGACCTGCGTGTCGTGCGCCTCCAGGGCGGCCAGCCGCTGCGGCACGGTTCCGTCTCCCGCCTTGGCCAGCTTGGTGTAGCTCCGCATGTCCGCGATGGGCATTCCCGTCTCCCTCAGGCACCGCAGCACCGAGAGCCACTCCAGATCGCCGGGTGAGTAACGCCGGTGACCGCTGGCCGAGCGGGCCACCGGGCCCAGCAGGCCGATGCGGTCGTAATAGCGCAGGGTGTCCAGGCTGAACCCCGACTCCGTGGCCGTCTCGGCTGGCGTGAGTAACGCGGCTGCGGTCAGCTGTTCTGCTTCCATGGCGGCCATTCTGCCGCCGCCGCGGACAGATACCGGTCGTCGTGACTTGATCCGGAGCGCGCTCCGGATGTGAGCCTTCGTGGACCGGGGCGCGGACCGTCGCCCACGCGCTTTCGGCGCTCCCCGTACAGCGTTTCGACGCATTCCACGCATTCGACCGAGGAGACACATGCGCCATCACCGCATCGGCGACCGGAACGTCAGCGTGCTCTGCCTGGGGGCGATGCCCTTCGGCGCACGGATCGACGAAAGGACGTCCTTCGCGCTGCTCGACCGGTTCGTCGAGCGCGGCGGCAATTTCATCGACACGGCGGACAACTACTGCTTCTGGATCGACGGCTGCACGGGAGACGAGAGCGAAACCCTGCTCGGCCGCTGGTTCGCCCAGCGCGGCAACCGGGACGAGGTGGTCCTCGCGACCAAGCTCGGCGGCCGGCCGGTGGGTCCGGTCGGCGCGGACCGTGCGGACGACATCCTGGAGGGGCTCTCCGCCCACGCCGTGCGGGACGCCCTCAAGGGCAGCCTCGAACGTCTCGGCACCGACCGCGTCGACCTGCTCTACCGGCACGTGGACGATCCGGACACCCCGCTGGAGGAGACCGTGCGCGCCTTCGGCGAGCTGATCGCAGGTGGGACGGTCGGCATGGCAGGCGTGAGCAACCTGACCGCCGGACGGCTGCGCTCCACCGAGGAAGCCGCAGCCGCACTCGGCCTGCCCGACGCCGTCGCGCTCCAGCAGCGCCACACCTACCTCCGCCCGCTGCCCGGTACGGACTTCGGGGTCCAGCGGTACGCCGACGACGCGGTCCTCGCCGAGGTGCGCCGCCGGCCCGAGCTGACCCTGCTCGCCTACACGGCCCTGCTCGACGGCGCCTACTCCAACCCGGCCAAGCCGCTGCCCGCCCCGTACGACCACCCTGTCTCGCACCGGCAGTTGGCCGCACTGCGCGAGGTGGCGGCGGAGACCGGAGCGACCCCCAACCAGGTGGTGTACGCCTGGCTGCTGGGCGGGGACCCCACCGTGCTGCCGGTGATCGGCGTCTCCACCCTTGCCCAGCTGGACGAGGCCCTGGATGCGGTCGACATCGAACTCACCTCTGATCAGCGGGCTTTGATGGACGCGGCGCGCGCGGAGCCGCTGCCGGGTGAGTGAGGCGTACGGGCCGCTCGCCGGCCGCCCGCGTGCCCCGCGGTGCGGGGAGGCGCCGGCGCGTCCTCGCGGCCGACGGGCCCGTGGGGGCGGCCCGGCGGCCGGCCCTTACCCTCGTGTGATGTCGAGTCGAGCGGTGACAGCCGGAGTGGGCCTCGCGCAGGTGCTGGCGCACTGTGGGGGCAGTACGGACGGAGCCGTGCACTACCTGGCGGGTGCCATCGCCTCCGCTCCCGGAGCCCCCGAACCCTACGCGGCCCTTGAGGAGTTGTGGAGGGACAAGCCCTCGGAGCTGGCCGAGGTCCTCCGGGGTGCCGACACCCTGCGGCGGGTAGTGGCGCAGTCGTACGTCCGCTTCCTCGAAGGCGACGCGAACGGCGCGGCGCACGCGCTCGGTTCGGTCACGGGGGTGCGGCCCGACATCGCATGGGGCGAGGCCCCCTGGTTCGGCGATGCGCGGTTCCTCGACGCGGTGAGTCCCGACGCGCTGGCCGAGGCCGCGATGCGAACGATGGGCTACGGCCATGACCTGGACACCGAGGGCACGCGGGAGCGGTTCGGGCCCTGGTTCCGGGCCATCGACGCGGTCACGGTCGCCGCGCGGCGTCCTTCGCCGGACGCGTTGGCCAAGATCGCGATCCTGCTGCGAGCGTGCGGTCTCACCGAAGCGTCCTTCGCACTCTGCGACCAGGCGGACTCCGTGGAACGGGTCATGCTGACGGAGGTGGTACGAGCCGGCACGTGGCGGAAGTTGGGAGACCCGGGGCAGAACGAGGCGGCGTTGGAGCGCGCCCTGGCCCTGGACCCCGCCAACTGGTCGCTCCATCTCGACCTGGCCGATCTACGCGTCGAGCAGGGCGACTTCGAAGCCGCCGTCCGGCTGATCGATCAGGGCCTGGAGCACGAGCCGTCCGAACCGGCGCTCCGTGCCGCCGGGGCCGCCTACCGGGCGCGCCTGACCGGGTCACCCGCCGAGCTGAGCAGGCTCATCGAGCTGGCGCCGGACCTGGCCAACAGGCCGTACCGGGACTTGCTGATCGATCACGCGTGCGCCGGCCCCGGGCTGCCCGCCGAACTCGTGGCGGCGGCCCGTCGCATCCGGAGCGGCTGAGGACCGGCACGCCCCGGGGCTTCACGGCCGCGACCGGGGCGCCGGGGCCCGTCTCCGGGATGCCAGCGCCGCCCGCAGCACGGGGACGAGGACGGTGCGGGCTTCGGCCGGGGTGAGGGCGGCCGGGGTGGGGAGGGGGTTGAGGTAACGGGTGTAGATGAGGCCGCCGAGGACGGTCACCGCGGCCGTGGCGCGGGCGGTGGCGTCACGGCCGCCGAGAAATTCAGCGAGCCGGGCCAGTAGTTCGATCTCCAGGTACTCGCCGATCGCGGCGGCAGCCAGGCTGCCCTGGGCGGAGAGCGTACGGAATTCGGCGTCCTCCCACAGGCCCGTCACCGCGTCGATCAGCCGGTCGGGGAGCGTGGCCGGGTCGCCGCCCAGTACCTCGTCCACGGTGAGCGCGGTGACGCACTGGAACCGCATCACCTCCGCGAACAGGCCCCGTTTCGAGCCGAAGTGGTACGCGATGAGGGCCATGTCCACGTGTGCGGAAGCGGCCACCGCGCGCAGGGTGGTGCGGCGGTAGCCGAGTTCGAGGAAGAGCGCGCGGGCCGCCGTCACGATCGTCTCGCGGGTGGGCGGATTGCCGCGCGGGCGGCCCCGGGGTCTGGGGCGTGTGTCGAACCTGGCGCCGTCCGCCCGGAGGGCGGGTCCGGCGGCGTCCGGTGCGTGCGATCGCAAGGCGGAGGGTCACCCCGAGACTGGATGTATCGGGGTTACCC